>NZ_JBXWSJ010000052.1:0-30100 GCF_059613365.1 Ruegeria sp. BHSA163 | reverse complement strand
TAACGACACCTGCACTATGGCGCATCGCGACGCCGATGGAGCAGGAGCCATCCACCCCATCTGCACAGCAGACGCTCAGGCCGAGTGCAGCGAAGGGCCGCTCTGAGCCCACAGCAGAAGTGTCAAGACCTTGCTGCATGCGCTCGCGGCGTGGAAAATGGTGCGAGAAGGTAAGATCCGGTGCCGTCAAGCAGCGGGAATACCGGCCATTCGTGCAAAACGCAGCGAAAATCAGGGGTCGAATTCACAGGTGGCGGGACAAAGCCGACCTGCAATTCGGACTTCGCTGGCGCGGTATATATCGTCGTCGCACCGGAGCCGAAACAGCATTGCGACCGGGTTCCTAACGCTGGTCTTCCTGGGCCGCGAAGAAAACTGAAGCTTCTACCTCATCTTCGCAATAGGCCGGTTCGGTCAACCGCCTGCTAGCCGGCTTTCGAGGAGTTCGCCTTGCTCTTCTAAAAGTGGGTATGCGATCATGGCGAACGCGGTGTTGAGCATCTTCAGGGATCTCAAGACATCGATATGGATCGCGCTGGTTTCTATCGACTCGGCAAGGCCCTGGCGCAACCGTGTGAGGTGCTTGCGTTCCAGTATCTGTTCGATTTCGCGGATCGTTTCCTTCTGTTCCACCAGTTCGCGCGCCGCTCCGACGTCTTCGGACATTAGGACGGCAATGCCATGCTGGACATTTCTGAGCACCCGATCGTGGAACTCGGAAAGGTCGCGCCGCCCTTCGTCCGAGAAGTTGGTTTTCTCCAGATGTTTTTGACGCGCGAGGCTGACCATTTTTCGGGAGATCACTTCTGCACCGGATTCGAGGTTGGTTGCCACCCCGGCGAGATCAAAAGCGCGAGTGCCGGTGTCTTCATTCGGATCGCTGCTTCGAATGCCCGACAGGTAGACCCTCAGATCATGTGACATGCGCGAAATGGTGCGTTGCTCCGAACGGACCTTCACGGCAACGTCCTCGTCGAAGCTGTCAAACAAAGGCATTGCGTCCCTCAACATGATCTCGATGCGGTTGCCGATGTCGACCAGTTCGCGCTGTGCGCAGGCAAAGGCGCGGGCGGGATGGTGCATGACAGTGGGGTCGAGGGCAGAACGGTTATCTTCGGTGCTCGCGCGACCGGTGACCGGCAGCAGGAATCCGGCCAATTGCGTCGAAGGCTTCAGCAGCAGCATTCCAGCCAAAAGCAGGGCCCCGTTAAAGGCGAGATGAACGTTCAGCGTCTGTTGTTGAGCGGTCGCACCGGGAAGGATGTCGGCATCAAGCCAGAACAGCAGACCCAACGCGATGCAGGCACCGCCGCCGCGCAACACAAGGTTGCCAAGGATGACGCGCCGCACTTCGACTTCTGCATGCAGGGTCAAAAAGAAAGCGATGAAGGCACCGCCCAGATTCGCGCCCAACACCATGGCAACCGCAGCCCCAAGCGGTAGTACCCCCTGGGCCGCCAAGGTCGCGAACAGCAGCACGGCGGCGACGCTGGAATGAACCAGCCAGGCAAATAGGGCGGCGAGCAGGAAGGCCGTGAAGACATCTCCTGAGAGATAAGCCATGGTCGATTTCGCCGCGTCGCTTTGCGCCAACGGGTTGCTTGCTTCGCGGATCAGGTCAAGTGACAAAAAGATCAGAGCGAGACCGATCAGAATGCGCCCGACCTGCCTGAGGCTTCGGCGGGAACTGCGCAGAAAGATCACCACGCCGAGGATCAGCAGAAGCGGCGTCAGGGCCGAGATTGGCGATGTCAGGATCTGGACGACGATCGCCGAGCCCAGATCCGCACCAAGCATGATCGCGAGCCCGGCGGCACCGCTGATTGCGCCTGCGGACATGAACCCCGCCAACAACATTGCCACGGCTGTGGAGCTTTGCAGAAACATGGCCGCCGCAGCACCCGTTGTGGCGGCAGCGAAACGGTTGCTTGTCGAACGCTTCAGCCATTGTCTCAGCTCGCCGCCAAAGGCGCGCTCGAACCCGGTGCGCACAAGGCGAACCGCCCAGATCAGAAGGGCGGCCGCGGCGACAAGGTTCAGAGCAATCATGATGGGCGAGTTATCCATGGCTCACCAACTTAGAATGGAAATGGGCCATCAGACGGGTCGAGAGGCACCGCGCTCCATATGCCGCCAGGGGCCGTGTCGATGACCGCACAGCCGGTTGGCCCTGTCAAGAATCCCACTGTGGCACTGGCCCGCCGATCCAACGCAAAACCGCTGCATACCGAAGGTGCGGTTGCAACCCGGTGGTGGCCAAGTAGACCGTGATGAATTCCGTGGACGTGACCCGCGATCAGGGTGATGTCGCACCGGGTGTCAGCAAGTTCTGCTTCCAGAGCCTCAGCGTTTTCAAGGCCAATTGCATCCATGAACCGGATCCCGGTTTTGATCGGCGGATGATGCAGCATGATGACCACCGGACCTTGACCCGCCGTGTCCAGCGCGTTGCGCAGTAGGTCGAGGCTATCTTCGCGCAAGCGGCCGCCGCCCTGTCCTTCGACCAAGGTGTCCAGACCGACAACAAGCGTATCCCCGATGGTTGTGGCCCAGTCGATCAGGCCGCTGGGAGGCGTTGCGTCGAGATTGGCAAAGGCGGCCCGAAATGGCTCGCGCGCATCGTGATTGCCTGGGACAACGTAAATTGGCATGTCGAGACGTTCGAGTTCGGCCCTGGCAAAGGCATAGCTGTCCGCGCTGCCATCGTCGCTGATATCGCCCGAGACCAGCAAAGCGTCCAGCGGATCGAGAGCCGCCTTCATTTCCAAAAGCCGATCTATAACGGCTGTCAGGGTGCGGCGAGTGTCCAAAACGCTGGAGGCAAGTGCGCCTTCCTCTACCACATGCAGGTCGCTGAGTTGCAGAAACTGGGCCATCGCCTCACTTGATCCCTGCGCGCAGGAAGGCCTGCACGAACTGGCGCTGGAAGATCAGGAAAGCGATCAGGAGCGGGGCGACCGACATCATTGTGGCGGCAGAGATCACGCTGATATCGACGCCGTTTTCCGGTGCGCCAAAGATCGACAAGCCAACTGTCAAGGGGCGTGTGTCGGGTGAATTGGTCACGATAAGCGGCCACAGGAAATTGTTCCAGTGAGTCGAGACCGAAACAAGGGCATAGGCCAGATAAGTCGGCCGGGCGAGGGGCACATAAACTCGCCACAAGATGCCGACCCAGCCGCAACCCTCGACCCGCGCCGCCTCGTGCAACTCAATCGGTACGCCCTTGAAAGCCTGCCGCATCAGGAAGATGCCGAAGGCCGAAGCCATATATGGCATACCCACGCCCAGGATCGTATCGAACAGTCCAAGGCGCGAAACCATGGCGTAGTTTTCGACGATCAGCACTTCTGGCAGAATGAAAAGCTGCATCAGCACTAGGATGAACACGAAATCCCGCCCCGGGAACTGCACCTGCGCAAAGGCAAATCCCGCCAAAGTGGTCACGATGAACTGTCCGATCAGGATGACCGTTACCAGCAGGAAGGTGTTGAGAAAATACTTCAGCCAAGGCGCGCCCGCCCAGGCAGTACGGAAATTATCCAGCGTCCAGGGCGAAGTGATGTTGAAGTTTACCGCGTCCGACGTGGTGTGAAACGCGGCCCAGAAAGCGAACACCAGCGGTGAGATCCAGATGATCGCGAGCAGCAGGGCTCCCAAAGCCTCGATGTTTCGGGTCAGCGTGTTCATTGGTAATGAGTCCGCTTGTCGAGAATGGTGAACTTGATCCCTGCCACGACGCCCAGCACCACCAGCACCAGAATGGTCATGGCCGCCGCATGCGGCGCATCAAAGAAGGCAAAGGCCATTTCCCAAATGTAGTAGAGGATCAGCTTGGAGGCATCATTCGGACCGCCCTTGGTCAGAATGAACAAGTGGTCGATCAGCTTGACCGAGTTGATCAGTGCGTTGACCATGATGAAGAGCGTCGTTGGCATCAAGAGTGGCAGCACGATCCGGCGCGTGTAGGTCCAGCGGCTGCACCCCTCGATGTCCGCGGCCTCCTTGAGGTCCTCAGGGATCGTCTGAAGTGCTGCGAGATAAAAGATCATGAAGAACCCGGCCTCTTTCCAGATTGTCACGATGATCACAGCCCAAAGCGCTGTCTCAGGCTGGCCCAACCAGTTGACGCTGGGCAGGCCGAACAGGCCCCCAATCTGGTCCAGCACACCTAGGCCCGGCGTATAGAAGAACAGCCACAGGTTCGCCGCGGCGATCATTGGCAGCACGGTCGGGGTGAAATAGGCGGTGCGGATGAAGCCGCGCGCGGGGATCTTGGAATTTGCCCAAAGCGCCATAGCAAGGGCGATGGCAATGGAGATCGGTATGGTTGCGCCCGCGTATATCAGGTTGTTGGTGACCACCTTCCAGAAGGTCGGATCGGCGAATAGGTCGGTGTAATTCTCGACCCCTTTGAATTCGCTCGGGCGGCGGCGGGTTTCGCGGCTGAACAGACTCGACCAGAGCGTCGCAAGCGAAGGGTAGAAGGCGAAAGTCGTGAGCAGGATCGCCGCCGGAGACAGCAGAATCCATCCATAGATGGCCTGCCTGCGGCGTTCGTTGCTGACGTGATCGGCCATGAGGCGGACTTTCGCGAAAAGTGAAGATCAGGCGCCCGGTCACCCGGGCGCCCGTGAGTGCTTACTGATAGTCGCGAAGCAGGCGCACGGCAGCGGCCTGTGCTTCAGCGAGCGCATCCGCCGGGGACTTCGCATCGGTCAGCGCGGCTTGGATCGCGTTGTTCAGACCTTCTCGCACACGGGCGGTCTCGAAGGTGGAGAACTCGGCAACAGCATTTTCAAGCTGGTTGCGGGCCACCAAAGCTGGCGGGAATTCCTGCGTGTAGTTCTTGAGCGCGTCGGTTTCATAAGCCGCGGGCGAAACACCCATGTAGCCGGTGCCAATCGACCATGCCGCCGCCTGTTCGGGCGCGGTCATGAATTCGATAAGCTTCAGCGCGGCAGCCTGTTCCTCGGGCGAGGTGTCCTTGAAGACGTAGAAGTTTCCGCCGCCAGTGGGCGATCCCTTGCGCACATTCGCAGGCAGTTCCGCCACGCCAAAGTCAAAGCTGGCGTTGTTCTTGACCGCTGTCAGGTTCCCGGTGGAATGCCACATCATCGCTGTCTGCCCTTCAAGGAAGGCCTGGCGCAATGTGCCCCATTCCACGGTGCCCGTCGGCATGATGCCATGCTCCTGGCTCAGCGATTTCCAGAACTCCAGCGTTTCAACAACGGCTGGATCGTCGAAATAGGTGGTCAGACCGTCATCCGACATCACTTCCTTACCGTTCTGGATCGCCAGCGCCTGGAACATCCAATAGGGATAGCCCGTGGACGGGATCATCAGGCCATAGCTGCCGTCCTTCGTCAGCGCCTTACCCATCGAGATCATCTCGTCCCAGGTGGTGGGCGGTGCTTCGGGATCAAGGCCTGCGGCCTTGAACATGTCCTTGTTGTAGTAGGCCACGATTGTCGAGCGCTGGAAAGGGATGCCCCAGGTCTTGCCCTCGATCTTGCCGTTGGCCATCAACGCTGGATAAAAGCTGTCGAGCCAACTTGCGTCCACGCCTTCGATATCATCAAAGGCGACGATGATGTCCTGCTCAATCAGGTCATAAGCGTCGATGGAGAACATCACCGCCAACTGGGCAGGCTCACCCGACGCAAGTGCCGACAGCGCCCGCACGCGGGTGTCGTCGTAGTTTCCCGAATAGATCGCGTTGACCTTGATGTCAGGGTTTGCGGCTTCGAAGTCGGCGACGATCCCGTCCACCACTTCGGTCAGCGCGCCGCCAACAGCGATCGGATAGTACATGGTCAGTTCGGTTTCCGCCGTTGCCGGTGCGGCGAGGGCGGTGGCTGACACGGCGGCCAGTCCCAGTTTTCTGAATGCGTTCATCGGTATCCTCCCTGGATATGCATTAGAATTGCATAGCCGGTCACCCGGCTTGTTGCGCGAGCCTTTGGCCTGCGGAGTCGAAGAAGTGTAAGTCTTTGTCAGAGAAAGAAATTTCCATCTCCTCGCCTGCTGGGATGTTCCGGAGGCCCGGCAAGCTGACGGTCAGTCCGGACGCGCCTGAATGCGACAGGCCGACAAAGGTTTCAGACCCCAGAAACTCGCATTCCGAAACTTTGCAGGTCATCCGCCCGGTTCCAGCCTCGGCGACCTCAACGTTCTCGGCGCGCAGGCCGATCCGGGCAGCCTCTCCAAAGCCCGGCAACGCAGAGCCTTCGATCAACGCCATAGGCGGCGCGCCGACGAACTCGGCGACGAAGGTGTTTGAGGGTTTGTAATACAGCTCTTCCGGGGTGCCAGTTTGCTGAATGTGGCCGTCTTTCATCAGCACAACCATGTCGGCCATGCTCATAGCCTCAGTCTGGTCATGGGTGACGTAGACGACCGTGATGCCCAGATCGATTTGCAGCTTCTTGATGTCCTTGCGGACAGAGGCGCGCAGTTTGGCGTCAAGGTTGGAGAGTGGCTCGTCCATCAGACAGAGCGGCTGGTTTGCTACGATCGCTCGGGCCAGCGCCACACGTTGCCTCTGACCGCCCGAAAGTTCTCCCGGCTTGCGGTCCTCGTATCCCAGCAGCCCCGTGATCTCGAGAGCGCGGGTCAGTTTCTCGCGCCGCTCTGCAGCGCCGACCTTCCGCACTTTCAATCCAAAGACCACGTTCTCTGCCACGCTTAGGTGCGGGAATAGCGCGTAGGACTGGAACACCATCGAAAGATTGCGCTCGGATGGGGCCGCTTTGGTCACGTCGCGACCGTCTATGGTGATCTGCCCCTCATCCGGCAGTTCGAGACCGGACAAGAGCCGCAGGGTAGTTGACTTTCCGCAGCCCGAGGGGCCAAGGAGTGCGACAAAAGCCCCACGCGGTATCGAAAGCGAAATGTTCTCGACCCCAAGCTGCCCGTTCCACCTCTTGGCGACGTTGTCCACGTGAACGAAGGTTGCCACGTTATTCATTCTGTCTTCTCCGCGAATAGGAGACCGTCGCCGAGCGCCTCGATGACCGGATCGAATTCAGCCGCCGGCCGCCGGTCGCACACCACCTGATCGACGTCTGTGATCATCGCGCCTGCAGCCGGGGCGAGGCGACCGAACTTGCTGTGGTCGATCACAAGGATCGAGCATTGTGCATTGGACCGCATTCGCTCGGACGCCCGAACCTCGGACTCATGAAATTCAAGCAACCTGCCGTCCTCGCCGACCCCAGCGGTTCCGAACAGGGCAAATTCGGCACGGAAGCGCCCGAAAAAGTCGACCACTTCTTCTCCGATGAAATCGCGGTCGGGAAGCCGAAGCTCGCCGCCTGGAAGAATGATGCGATTCGAAACTTCCTCGCTCAGAGTCATGGCCGCGCTGAGGTTGTTGGTAATGATGGTCAGTTCTTTGCGATAGCGAAGGGCCCGCGCAACACTCAAGGCCGTCGACCCAATAGAGATGAAGAGCGTCGCGCCGTCCGGAATCTGTGCTGCTGCAACTTCAGCAATCGCTCGTTTGCTGGCGAGGTTGGTCCCGGCGCGCTGGTCAAATGGCGTGTTCAGGCGATCTTCGGCGAGTTCGATCCGACCGTGCGCCCGACGCAACGTGTTGCCATCACACAGGACGTCGATATCTCGGCGGATCGTTTGCGTGGAAACGCCCAACATTTCGGCAAGCGAACCGACGCTGACGCCACCGCGCTCCTGAACGACCTGCTGGATCATATCGCGTCGTCTGATCTTTTTCGATGCCATCGAATCCCTGATGTTTTGTTCGAAAAATATCGAACAAAAGCGACAAAGCAACAAAAAAATCCAGTCTCAACTCGTATATTAGAGCAATTTATGTCGTTTTGTTGTTTTCGCTTTCATTTTTGTTTGCTCTCGTTACCATGGGTTCAGTAACGCGCACGACGCGTGCCGCTTTCTAAAGGGACCGCGCTGAACACATGGATGATGTAAACAGCATCTTCGAAAGGTATCAGTCGGTTCGCCACCGTCTTCCGGTTGCCAACTTCGCCGCTGATACCAAATTGGTGAATTCGCTGCTGGACGTAGTGGGCGATGTAGATGCTTTCGTTTTTGACGCCTTCGGTGTTTTGAATGTCGGTGAAACTCCTATACCCGGAGCAGCGGAAAGGCTGGACCAGCTTCGAGATAATGGGCACGCAATCCGCATCCTTTCAAATGCGGCAAGCTACAATCATGATTGCGCGACCGAAAAATTCCGCAAATTGGGCATGCGTGTTGAACCAGAGGAAATTATTACCAGTCGCGATGCAACGCTGCGTGGGCTGGATGACATACTCTGGGGGTGCATTGCCGCGTCGAGCGATGACTTGTCGGACATTTCGGCCGACACGTTGCGCCTCAACGGTGACCGGTCGGAATATGACCAGGTCGAGGGCATTCTGTTTCTTTCGACTGAAAATTGGACTTCCGAGCGTCAGGGCATCCTAACTGAGAGCCTCTTGGCCAATCCGCGGCCCGTTGTAATCGCCAACGCGGATATCGCGGCCCCACGCGATCATGGCTTCTCGCTTGAACCTGGCCACTTTGGCCACATGCTGATCGACAAGGGTCTAACGAATATCAGTTTCTTTGGAAAACCCTTCCCCGAAGTCTTTGAGATGGTCAAAGAAAGCCTAGTTGGCGTTGCGCCAGGCCGGATAGCCATGTGCGGCGACACTCTGCATACGGATATTCTCGGGGCCGCTGCGCAGGGGTGGCGTACCGTGCTTGTCGAGCGGGATGGGATGTTCTGCGGTGTTAACGTAAGCGACTTCTGCACCCGGTCGGCGCTTGTCCCAACATGGCGGCTTTCGCGCATCTGATTTCTCCAAGTTGCCACCCGGATACGGGGCACATGTCTATCTTGGTCGCAATTAGCAAGTGTCGTCTCCAAACGGCAGCAAGGTGGCGCTAACAAGACTGTCGAATGGATGCGAGCTAGGTCCGCCACGCCCGCGGGAATCGTATCCAGGCATAATGCAGCGGAAGATTGGTTTGGATTGAGCCCAAGAAACTGGCGCGCAATGTCCGCATCGGTGATCAAAGCTGCGACGCAGCAGGAGCGCCGCTGCACGTAAGGGCGGATGCTGCGTCAGCAATAGCTGCAAATGCACAAGTCCGGATGTCCGCAAAGCAGACCTGGAACTCTACTTTCGGCAATGACCGAGAAGCGGGACATGTGCTGCGCCTTCGACGGAAACTTGCAACTCACGTGAGACGAGGCCTTTTCGTTCAAAAACCTAATAGCCTGTTCTTGTGTTTCAAATATGTTAGGCGCAGATCCAAAAAGACTTGCCAAACCTCCATCCGGGCAACCCGTGGAGAAGCACTCTATCTCTGACCAATCTTGTGGTTCTTGAAAAGTGCCTTGTACTCGCGCGGTTGCGAGCGCCAGTACTGGTGCGGGGCATTGATCTCGGCCCCCAATTCGGCCGCGGCGTGCCATGGCCAACGCGGGTTGTAGAGCATTCCACGAGCGAGGGCGACGGCATCGGCGTCACCCTTTTCTAGGATTGCTTCCGCATTTGCCGGCTCGGTGATTAGTCCGACTGCAATAGTCGGCAGCCCCACTTCCTTTTTCACTCTCGCGGCGAGGGAAACTTGATAGCCACGGGACAGTGGGATTTCCTGTTTCGACGACACACCTCCGGACGACACGTGAATGGCTGCACAGCCTTGATCCTTTAGGGCATTGCCGAGCGCAACGGTGTCCTCGATATCCCATCCGCCCGAGACCCAATCGGTCCCGGAAACACGCACCCAGACGGGCATACCTTCCGGCACGGCGGACTTGACAGCATTGAAGACTTCCAAGGGAAAACGCATTCGATTTTCCAGACCCCCGCCGTAGGCATCCGATCTTTGGTTTGCGATGGGCGACAGGAACTGATGCAGCAGATAGCCATGCGCCATATGCACTTCGATGCCACGAAAGCCGAGCGCCGCGGATCGCCGGGCAGCCGATGCGAAATCCTTCTTGATCTTGGCCAGCCCCGCGCCGTCGAGGGCAACGGGCGCGTCCTCTTCTAGCGCATGAGGTAACGCGGACGGTGCAACCGCCTTCCAGCCAGACGGCTGGTCCGGCAGGATCTGTGCCCCTCCCGCCCAGGGAACCTGGCTGGAGGCTTTGCGCCCCGCATGCGCAAGCTGGATGACCATTGGAGAGACGGAATATCGAGTTACCGCGTCGATCACACGTTTCAATGCGGCTTCATTCTCCTCCGAGTAGAGGCCAAGATCATCCGGTGTAATCCGCCCTTCAGGGGAGACAGCCGTCGCCTCTATAACGAACAACCCAGCGCCCGCCAGAGCAAGATTGCCCATATGGATCAGGTGCCAGTCCTGCGCGTTTCCATCGACGGCGGAGTACTGACACATCGGTGCAATGACGATCCGATTTTCAAGCTCCAGCGACCCAAGCTTCCACGACGAGAAGAGATGACTCATTCTAACTTTCCTTGTTCATGTTGGGTCATGTCAGGCCGCGGCCCAAGCAATCACGGACGGTCCACCACGAAATCCGGTTGGATGCCCGTCCGCTCAATGGCCTGATCCGCGTTCCCACCGGCAAACAAGCCAAAACCGGGAATGAGAGCCGACGCAATACCATAGGCACGCGCGCCGAGGATATCCGTGTGCAGACTGTCACCAACCATGACAACGCGCGAGCGGTCGACATCGCCCAAAAGCTCGAAGACCAAGTCAAAGATATTGGCGAAAGGTTTGCCATAAAACTGAGGCTCTATATCGGCGATATCCGCAAGCCTGTGCGCGATATGGCCCGGCTCGACTGAGAAGCCGGTTTCACGCGGTGCAACGATATCCGGGTTTGCCACAAAGACCGGCTTGCTCTGCCGTTGCACCGCATTTTCCAACAGGTTCTGCCGTTCATCCGTCCAGTCCCCGGTTCCTATCAGCAGGACGGAGTCGCACGCCTCGTAAGGCTCCGGATCGTCTTCCAACAACCGTGTTTGCGGGAGCCCAAGGTCACTCAAGTCCGCAGCGGCCGGCGCAACCGCACCCCAAAGCCGTTCCCGGTTGCCATTCATCATGGACGAAAGCGTTTCGCGGCTTGTGACGATGTCCTCCCGGGCAAACAGAAACCCGAGCGATCGGTACTTTTTCAAAAGGTCTGCACTGTCCAAGCTGGTAGCATTCGAGACCACGAGCACGCGTTTGCCCCCGCTCTGCAACTCGGCAACGCTCTTAGGCGCGCTGGGTATCACGCTCTCGCCCACGTTCAGGACACCGAAGGCATCGAGCAAAAAAACATCAAACCGATCAGCGATGACAGAGAGCGACACCACACGTTCAGTAGCACCCTGTTTGGGAGTTGTCGTTGGCAGTCGATGCCGTGAGGCTTCATATGCGTCGAGCGCCTGATCCGCAGTGATCGACATCATATGATCGCACCCCGCACCTTGGCAGATACCCATTCGCTGACAACGACGGCAACAAGGATCACGATCAGGATAAGGCTGACCTGTGGCCAGGCGAGGACGTTCAGCGACGAGGAAAGCTGCAGACCAATGCCCCCGGCTCCGACTAGCCCAAGAACCGTACTCTCGCGGATGTTGATGTCCCAGCGGAAGACGGCGATGCCAGCAAAGGCAGGCAGGATCTGCGGAACGATGCCATAGGCCATGACTTGCCAGCGGCTCGCGCCTGTTGCCGTGATGGCCTCCACTTGGGTATGGTCAATTTCCTCGATCGCTTCGTAAAGAAGCTTGGCGCAAAAACCGATGGACCGGATCGCAATTGCAATCACCCCGGCAAAGACGCCGGGGCCGATGATCGCGATGAGCAGAAGCGCCCAGATCAGGGAGTTGATCGAGCGGGTCGAGACAATGATCAGCAGCGCAATCGGCCGGACGAACAGCGCCGACGGCGTGGTGTTGCGCGCCGCAAGAAACGCAACGGGTATCGCGAGACAGAGCGCGATCAGGGTGCCAAGCGTGGCGATATTGAGAGTATCCCAGATCGGGCGCCCGAGTTGCGCAATGTATGCCCACCGCGGCGGCGTCGCGCGGGTCCAGATGTCATTGGCGATGCGCGGGGCATCCCAGACGAAGAACCACGTCGTCGCGTCCGAGATACGCTGCCAGCACACCACGAATATCGCGACGCCGATCAGCCAGCCGAACCAGCGGACAAGGCTCTCCCCCGTTGTGCGTCGCCGCCAGACTTGTGCGTCTTCGCGCTCCAATACCGGCATTACTGGACCCTCGCGCGAATGATGCCCGAGAGGTATTCGAGCGCCATCACGATCCCGATGATCAACAGAAGGATCGCGGCGGCGGTGTCATACTCATATCGGTCAAAGGCCGTGTTCAACGTCGCTCCGATCCCACCTGCGCCAACCAGGCCAAGGATCGCACTTTCCCGAAAGTTAATGTCGATCCTGTACATCGACAGGCCAACAAGGCGGGGCATGACCTGAGGTTGCACGCCGTAATTGATCCACTGCATCCAGCGCGCGCCACTGGCCTTGATGGCTTCAGCCTGCACCTTGTCCATCGACTCGATATCTTCGGCCAGCAGTTTTGACAGAAAGCCGATCGTCGCGAAGGAAAGCGTCAGGAAACCAGCTAGCGGGCCGAACCCGAAGATCGCGACGAGCAGAATCGCGACGATAATCTCTTGCAGCGCGCGGCTAATCGCAACGATCCCACGGCAGATCATATAGACGGGTAAAGGAGCGATGTTGCGCGCTGCCCCGAGGCCGATGGGAATCGAGATCAGGATGCCCACGACGGATGCAGCGACGGTCATCACGATGCTTTCCAGCAGTCCTTCCCAGATATCTCCCCACCGCGAGGTGAAGTCGGGACTGGTGAAGGCCAGTATGAACGCCCAGCCACGATCGAGGCCCTCATAGACACGGCCCCAGTCGACCTCGATCGTCATGAAGGCGGCGATCAGATAGGCAATGAACCCAAAGATCAGCACCCAGCGCAGCCAAGTGCGTTTGACGAAGTGCGGCTTCCGCCAGCCCTTGCCGAGCATGTCATCCAGTTCGCGATGACTCATTCCGCCGCCTCGATGTCTTCGTCGTCTTCATCCACCTTCTCGATGGTCGCTTCCCAGTCTTCTTCACCGTAGATCTCGGTCAGCTTGTCGGGCGTCAAACCGTTTGGGCCGCCGTCATAAACAATCTCACCGAAGCGCAGGCCAACCACACGGGGCACGAACATCTGTGCCAAAGCGACGTCGTGAATATTGATGATCGCGGCCAGTCCGCGCTCTTGGCAAAGCTCGGTAATCAGACGCATGATCTGTCGACTGGTCTTCGGATCGAGCGATGCCGTCGGCTCGTCCACCAACAGAAGCTTCGGGTTCTGGATCAGCGCCCGGCAGATGCCGACCCGCTGACGCTGGCCACCCGAAAGCTCATCGGCACGTTTGTCCGCCATATGCAAAAGACCGACGCGGTCGAGCAAGCGAAATGCTTCGTCCACATCCGCCTGCGGGTAGCGGCGGAGGAAAGAGCGCCAGAAGCCTACATAACCAAGCCGCCCTGACAGCACATTTTCCATGACCGTCAATCGTTCGACCAACGCGTATTCCTGAAATATCATTCCCATCTCACGCCGCGCTTTGCGCAGCGCGCCGGAGCCGAGTTTGGTCAAGTCCTCATCGTCCAGCATGACGGAGCCGCTTGTTGGTTCCACCAGTCGGTTGATGCAGCGGATCATTGTGGACTTGCCTGCGCCGGATGGACCAATCAGCGCTAGTACCTGTCCCTTGGTCACGTCGAGATCAATCGCCTTAAGCGCCTGATCCCCTGTTTTGTATGTCTTTGTTAGTTTCTGAAGGCGCAGCATGAAAAATCCCGGCAATGGGCTGTTGGCGGGCCAAGTCAGGCCCACCATATGCGTGGTGATATCACTCGCAGGCGTAGGATACGCCGTTGGCCGCGTCGATCTTGCGGATCACATCCCAGTATTCCTGATAGGTGATCGGGATGAACTGGCCCTCGTTCGACTTCGAGAACTCTTCTTCCAGCGATGTGCCTTCCCACTCGAAGTTGAAGAACGCATTGCGGATCTTTTCCTGCAACTCGGGCTTGAGGTTGTGAGCCGTGCCGTAACCCGTCGTCGGGAAGGTTTGCGATTTGTAGATCGTGATGACGTCTTCTTCCTTGATGACGTCCCTGCTGATCATGCGGAATTTCACCGAGTTCGCGATCGATGCAGCCATGTAGTCCTTATTGGCCACGCCCAGAATCGAGTTGTCGTGCTTGCCCGAGAAAACCGGTTCGAAATCCCGCTCGGGGATCATGTCATAGTCCGCCTTCAGGATCGCTGACGGCGCCTTGAAGCCCGAGTTCGAGGTGGGTGAGGTAAAGGCCAATTGTTTGCCTTTGATGTCCTCGACTTTCTCTATGCCGGAACCGGGATGGGTGATGATCTCCATCTCGTAGCCGAAGCTGCCGTCCGTCGATGCCATGATGGCGAATGACCTGAAGCCCGCGCAATTCACTGCTAGCGGGTTTGATCCGGTATTGAAGCCTGCAATGTGCAAGCGACCCGAGCGCATGGCCTCGATCTGCGCGGCGTTGTTCTGAACCGGGAAAAAGACGACGTCCTTTCCTGTTTCCGCTTCCAGATGCTCAAGGAAATCCGACCACGCAGATTTATAGACGGCTGGGTCTTCCACTGGTGTGAACGCAAAGATCAGCGTGTCCGGATCAATCTGCTCGGATTCATCGGTTGGGATGTCCGCGATCAGGTCACCGTCGACGTCGCAGAAGCGCTCATCCAGGTCCCCCCGAGGGCAGTCTTGTGCAGAAGCAGCACTGCCCAGCGACAACATGGCGATGGCGGACGCGCCAAGCAGAAGTTTGATGTTCAGTTTCATTCTATCCTCCCAGATATTCAGACTTCGTTTTCTGATTAGAGTGCTTCTTTGTTTCTCAGCCGGCCACCACGGTTTCGACAGATGCCGCTTCCAGCGCGCTCATCAAAACGCCCTGTGGTCGTTTGTCGACCACAATCGAGTTCAAGTCAGCCAGGTCACTGACATGAGCCAACCCCTTTCGACCAAACTTTTGGGAATCGATCAGAAGGTGCCGGTGTGCTGCACGGTTCAGCATCATCCTTTTCACCGCAGCAAAACCACGTACCGATTCCGAGGGGCCCTCTTCGGAAAAGCCCGATGAACCGATCATGCAGCGATCCACATTGAAGCGTGCAAGAAACTCAAGCGTTTCAGTGCCAACAACCGCGGATTCAGTCGCGAGGTATTCGCCCGGGCAGATCAGGACTTCTGCGGTTCCATGCCCAAGTGTCATGGCCACAGGAATGGAATTCGTGATGACCGTGCACGGCGTACCAAGATAGGCGAGCGCACGCGCCATCTGGATCGTGGTCGACCCGGAATCGATCATCACCGTCTCGCCTTCACCAACGAGTTCAGCCGCGCGCCGCCCAATTCGTTCACGCTCTTCGATCCGGGCGCTCTCCCGTTCATCGAGGCTGGGGTAATGTCCCTGCGTCGCGGCTGAGACCCCACCATGGGCACGGGCAATCAAACCTTCATCCGACAGCGCATCAACATCCCGCCGCACTGTTTCGGTCGAGACATGGAAGCGCGCAGCCAGGTCACTGATACGGACATGTGGACGCAACTTGAGTTCAAGCAAAATCTGCCGCCGCCGCTCCCCTTTCTTGAAGCGCCCTTTGGCCTTTTCCTTGATTTGCGACTTGGCCATCCGACCGTCCCCGGCTCTCCCCTCGGCGCAGAGTGTGGTCTTTCAGGCGATATTTCAACATTTTTGTTGCATAAACCACGTTTGGGTGTGAGATTTCAGAAAACACTCGGGAAATTCGGGATTTGCACAACGACGTGCTGCATTGCTCGACACCAAACGCGTCAGCGGCCCCATGATTTTGCTGGCCACGCATATTGCCGCCGCTGTGGCGTTGTTGCTCTGGTCCGTGCGCTTGATCAGGACAGGCGTCGAACGTGCTTTCATGCCGGAACTGAAGCGGCGCCTGAAGGCTCTTTCGGGAAGCCACCTCTCCGCAGCGTCAGGCGGAATGCTCGCGACGATGGTGATGCAAAGTGCGACGGCCGTCGCTCTAATTGGAGCCGGCTTTGTAGTGTCCGGCATGTTGGCCACACCCGCAGCCCTTGCATTGATCCTTGGAGCCGATCTCGGCTCGGCATTGATCGCGCAGGTGCTTTTCCTGCCCGTGCAGCATGCCATCCCGTTTGTCTTGTTGGCCGGTGTCGTGACGTTCTTCAAAGCGCGCACTCGTAAAACCAAGCAGGTCGGCCGCATACTCATCGGGTTTTCGCTTGTTTTACTTTCGCTGGACCTGATCCGGCAAGCCACGGCACCCGTCGCGGGAAACGAGATCGTGCAAGCGATCGCTACTTATTTCCATAGCGACCTGGTCAGTGCGTTCGTTCTAGCCGCCGTTTTGGCCTGGGTCATGCACTCCAGCCTCGCTGCCGTGTTGACCTTTGCCACCTTCGCCAGCGCAGGACTAATCACCGCGCCGGTCGCCGCCGCGTTGGTGATCGGGGCCAACCTTGGTGGGGCTTTCATTCCATTTGTGATTTTGTCAGGGTCCGACAGGCCCGCGCGCATTGTTGCCCTCGGCAATCTTCTGGCACGTGGCAGCGTCACGCTCGCCTTCCTCGCTGCCCTGCTTGTGGGTTTCCCTCAGCCGGCCCTCTCCACTATCGCCGCTGGTCAGCAGGCGATTATCCTGCACATCGTCCTGAATTTAAGCGTACTGATTGTGGCGCTCCCCGTTGTTGGAGCGCTAGTCCGTTTGGGCGAGCGGGTTATACCAGAACGGATGGAAGCCGCAGGTACATCGGTCACCGCTCTGGATGAAGGCGCCTTGGATCACACGCCGCTGCCACTGGCCTGCGCACAGCGGGAACTGCTGAGGATGGCAGAGATGGTTCAAGCTGCGCTGCTGCCGGTCATGGATCTGTTCCGGACATGGAGCCCCGAAACCGCGCGCATGATCGAGATACGTGAAGACAAGATCGATCGCATGCACTTCGAGATCAAAATCTACATTTCACAGTTGCGAGAGCGAGCCCTGTCCGAGGTGGATGAAAAGAAAACTCTCGAAATCGTCGCGACGGCCAACAGTCTCGAAGAGGCCGCCGATCGCATCGCCGTCAACCTCATCGCACTGGCAGAAAAGATGCGCGACGGCGCTCTTGCTTTCTCGGACGAAGGGACGCGCGATCTCGAGTATTTCCACGATCAGGTCGTCACCAACGGCCAGCTTGCGCTTCAGGTTTTGACAACCGGCGATGCCGAGGCCGCCCGGCACCTTGTGGCAGAAAAGGATCGTATCCGGGTAGAAGAACAACACCTTCAGGAGCGCCATCTCAAACGCCTGCAACACGGTGGCACGGCGAGTATTGAAACAACAAACATTCATCAGGAGGTGTTACGTCTATTGAAACAGGTGAATGCGGCCCTGAGCTACGTCGCCTATCCGATTGCCGAGGAAACCGGAGATTTGCTGGGCAGTCGTCTTGCACAGCACAATCAAGCTGGAGGCATGGCATGAGTCCGAAAAAAACCACGGCCGAACAGACTGCGGCGCTGCCTGTCCATTGGGACAATAACGGCAAGCTGCGGGTTCTGATGGTCACGTCCCGTGATCGCGGGCGCTGGGTGATGCCAAAAGGGTGGACAATGGATGGCAAGAAGCCCTGGCAGGCAGCAAAGATTGAAGCGCTTGAGGAAGCCGGTGCCGTTGGGTTCGTTTCAGACGAGCAGATTGGCACGTATCATTACGAGAAGCGGTTCGAAAACGGGCGCTCAGTCTGGTGCCGTGTGACGGTCTACCCCATGATTGTCGAAAAACTGAAGCGCCGGTGGAAAGAGAGCAACGAGCGTAAAAGACACTGGTTCTCGCTCGCCAAGGCTGCAAAGGTGGTGGACGAACCTGAGCTAACCGATTTGCTCCGGGCATTGGCGAAGGACCCGGAGAAGCTGACGGAATTGTAGGATTGGTCTTGTCAGAAGAACTTCGCTTGAGCGGGGCAGGGCGGTTGCGTAGCTTTTGCCCATGACCAAACCTGCCTCTTTCAAGTACTTCAAAACCAGTCCCGAGATCATCCGCCTGGCCGTGATGCTTTATGTACGATTTCCGCTTTCGCTTCGAAATGTCGAAGACTTACTTCACGAACGCGGGATCGATGTCAGCCATGAAATTGTCCGCTACTGGTGGAATAGGTTCGGTCCGATGTTTGCTTCTGAGATCCGAAGAAAGCGTGGTCAGCAGCTGCGCGCGGGTCTTGTCAGAAGAACTTTGCTTGAGCAGGGCAGGGCGGTTGCGTAGCGTTTAGGAATGACCAAACCTGCCTCCTTCAAGTACTTCAAAACCAGTCCCGAGATCATCCGTCTTGCGGTGATGCTGTATATTCGGTTTCCGCTTTCACTTCGAAATGTTGAAGACCTACTGCATGAACGTGGGATCGATGTCAGCCACGAAACTGTCCGCTACTGGTGGAACAGGTTCGGCCCAATGTTTGCTTCTGAGATTAGACGCAAACGGGTCCAGCAACTTCGTGCATTCTCGAAATGCAAGTGGCACGTCGACGAGGTTTTCGTGAAGGTAAATGGCAAGCGGCACTATCTTTGGCGGGCTGTCGATTATGAAGGCGAAGTGCTGGAAGCGGTTGTCACGAAGCGCCGAAATAAGGCTGCAGCACTGAAATTCGTTAGGAAATTGATGAAACGGCACGGCAAAGCTGAAGAAGTCGTCACAGATCGCTTCGCGTCCTACAAAGCAGCGCTCAGAGAATTGGGTGCGCTGGACAAACAAACGACGGGCAGGTGGCTGAACAACCGCGTTGAGAACTCACACCTGCCACTCCGACGAAGAGAGCGCGCTATGCAACGTTTCCGGCGTATGCGAAGTTTGCAGAAATTCGCCGCCGTCCATTCCTCTGTCTATAACCATTTCAACCAGGAAAGATCTCTCACCAGCCGAGACACCTTCAAGCTGACGCGCACCGCTGCTCTTGCCGAGTGGCGCGAACTTGGCGCGGGATAAAGGACAGCGTCACTGGCCTACCAGAGACGAGTTCGAATTCGTCTGACAGCACCCATTGATCTTGAGGAACTCGACGCGCTTCGCCTTGAGATTGGTGACGCAAAGTTCGAGGCGCAGTACCAGCAGTCCCCCGTGCCGACGGGCGGGAATATCGTGAAGCCAGAATGGTTCGGAGTCATCCCAGATGACCTGCGACCGAACGACTATGAAGCAATTGTTCAGAGTTGGGACACGGCGTCGGTTCCTGGGGAATCCAATGACTACTCTGTCTGCACAACGTGGGGGCTGATTGGCAACTACATCGATTTGTTGGACGTTCATCGTCAGCAATACCTGCAACCGGACCTTTTGAGTGCAGCGACAAAGCTTCGCAAGAAATGGAGGCCAAATCTGCTCATTGTCGAAACGGTTGGTGCAGGTCGCGGTGTGTACGACCATCTGCGCCGTCAGGCCAGGGAAGGTGTAAGGTCACATAATCCAAAACTCGCTAAAGATGAGCGGATGTCCATTCAGTCTCCAAAGATCGAACGGGGGCAGGTCAGGTTGCCAGCATCTGCACCATGTAAAGAAGCCTTTCTGGCCGAAGTCGCTGCCTTCCCTAATGGCAAACACGATGATCAGGTCGATAGCATGTCGCAGGCATTGCTCTCTCTTGATTATACCTTACACGAGTTGCGTCATTGTTCCCGCTACAAAGGGAAATTGGGCAGAGTTCTGTAACACCGGCAAACCTCATTGTGTGACTTGAAAAGCGACCAAGCTATGACTGCTATCCACCCCTAAGCAGTCATCTGACAGAAAGACTCAGATGACGGCTACGAGCCCAAAGCGGACCATCACTTCAGAAGGTCAAGACCGCCAATTCATGGCATGCAAAATGCTCGCACCTTGTTGACCCGGCAATTCAAATTCGCCCAAAAGTTCAAACTTCAGGTTTGGATCATCACCAACCAATGCACGCGTCACGTCAGACACAAGAACCTCGCCTCGACCCGCAACAGCCGCGATACGAGCGGCAATATTGACAACCGAGCCAAAGAAATCCTCATGGGACTGCACTACATCGCCAGTGTGAACTCCAATTCTGACGGCGAGCCGGGGCTCGGCAATTTCGTTCGCCAGATCACGCTGAATTTTACCTGCTGCCGACATTGCAGATCGAGCTGACGCAAAAGACGACATCGTACCATCGCCAAGTGTTTTGACGAATTGGCCTCCATTCGCTTCAATGACCCGTCTTACTGCCGCAAAATGAGCATTGATCTTCGCAGACCACGCACGGTCCCCTAGTGTTTTTGCGATGACAGAAGATGCCACAACATCCGTAAACATGACGGAAGCAAGTCCCTCGGTTTGGCCTAACGACATGCTCTCACGCGCGGCCTCGGCCAGTTGAGACATTGACGTCTGCTCCATCCCCATGATGACTTGATTGGGCGTTGGCACAGATGCTGTACGTGCGGTTCATCGCAAAGGTGGTAGCCCGCCGCTAGGTCATTGATGTGAATCAATGGGGAATAGCCGACCTTAAGGCATTGTTGCATTTGGAGGAGGAGAGAACATGAAACGTGCTGCGATAATCCTAACCCTTGTACTGGCCAGCCCAATATTAGCTGAAGGAACAGCAGAGGAGGGCGGTGAGATCGCCCGAGAATACTGTGTGCGCTGCCACGATGTGAGCAGAGATGGTGCCATGAAAGAACACCCTCCGGCCTTCGCCGCTATCGCCAAGTTTCGCTCTGAAGAGCAAATCCGGTCCCGAATTTGGTTTCCGTCAATCCACAGCGGAATGCCGAATTTCGGAATCTACCTGAACTCAGGGTCGGTGGACGCATTGACTGCCTACATAACGTCTTTGGAGTAAAAGTACCAACAAACCAAGGTATTTCAGGCGACGGTCTTGTGAGTGGGACTTTGTTTGCTCTGGTGCAGGGGCCTTTTCGCCTGCGCGGTTATGGCTATGGCCTGCGCGAAAGCGAAGGGAGTTGGGTGGTAACCACTCTTCTCGAAAACGCCGAGCTGTTCGAAATCGATAAAGCCGCTGTCGATGCGCCAATGACCGGCAAAGCTGATCCCAATGGCATAGTCTTAAAGTAAATTTCTACGGGTAATTCAGTTTCTAAAGGCAAAGTGGGTTTTCTGGAAGGTACCAATCGACAGACACAGCGAATTGTCAAATTGAGAATTTAGTTACAATCCATTCGTCTACTGTTGGATGCTTTCGAGGTAAAACAGCAACCCCGCCAGTTCGCGTGGCGTTGGTGTCAAGATACCTTCAATTTCGACGGGGACGAGAGCTTCTGCCATTTCTCCGCCAAATTGAGGCATAACGCGAGATAGGTGGCTGTTCTCTGGGTCGCCGTAGATATAGCTTAGTGCGCGGGCTTGAGGAAAAGTGCCTCCGTTTTTCGCGCTTAACATTGTCAAATCTGTGGGCGCAACGGAAAGATTTTCGGCTGCAGGTCCGCCCCCTGTACCATCCACGCCATGACAAGAATTACAGTTTTTCGAAAAAAAAGCGGCCCCGTCAGTACGAGTAGGCATAACATCAGCATTTTGATACAAATTGGTACAGGACGCCATTGCCAGAGGAATAAGACCCACTGTTAATATTGTCCATCTATTGCCGTACATGCTGGACCCCACTTTTGGTTCCAGCCTACGGTCAATTTTTTGGCTTAGCAATCACATCAACTGCGGTGAACCGTCCGCAAGGATCAACTTTATTAAGCGCTAAAAAAGATTTGGGATTGGCCACCCAAACTGGCAGTGAAAACTGCTTGAGTACCTGAACTATCATTTAGGCCACTTCACTTTGACCATCCAAGAATATTGCGCGACGATCTGGATTGGGGGGTCAAACATGTTGGAAAACTCGTTTCGACTAGTCTGGCTCGAAGCAGTTGGCACCGTCTTTATGATCCTGTTCGGGTTTGGGCTTCACTTTGCGTTTGCTTTGCTTGCTAGTTGGACGCCAGTGGCTCTTGTAGCAGCAGTAAACGAGTCAATTTGGGAGCATTTGAAACTAGCCTTTTGGCCCGGATTGTTTTGGGCATATCTGATGCCGCTGCTACCCCAAGTTTCGAGGCGGGACATTTTAAGTTCAAAAGGAGTGAGCCTCGCTACTACTGCTGTTTTTATTGTGACAGCCTTCTCGGCTTACACTGCAGTTTTGGGATACAACCTTTTAGCGGTTGATATTGGTATATTTGTCGCCGCAGTATGCGTCGGTCAGTCGGTTTCAATTCTGTTGCTAGTTTACAAAAATGAAACTTACAAGTTGATCCACGTTTTCGGTCTGGTTCTCTTGGGCCTTCAAGTCGCGGCATATAGCACGTTCACCTTTTCCCCTCCTGATCATTGGCTTTTTATTGAAGCGCAGTCCGGTGTAAGAGGCATCCCTACTCGTTAGCTGGCTGGTCGCTGAAAATGTCTGCTTTGACAGCCGATCTTTGACCTGGCCTAATTCTTCACGTGTTTGGCGTTGGTGCAAGCTGATGTTGAGTCTACAGTAGCGTCTCGAAAAATTGGACTAGTTGCCTGGCTTTACCCGAGCAACTCAGGCCTGAGCATCAATACAGCACCTAGCACTAGAAGCAATATACCGCCGAACAGGTGGGATATTCGTGAAAATCGTCCAGTCGCCGTCACTGCCCGCAGAGAGATCATCGCAAACAAAAAAATCAATGCATCATCCAGAAGAAACACCAAGATGTAGACTGCTAGGTAGGAATAATGGGCAATTGGCGACAGATCGTGCATCGCAAGAATCTGCGTGAAAACCGCTGGCACGCCAGCCTAGCAGATCAATTCAATCAGGTTTACACTTACCGCCAGCACTGCGATGGAAAGCGAAGCTAACAAGAGGCTCGGTTCTTCAACGATCCCCCGGAAGGAAGCCGCTACCGACTGTTTTCGATCGACCTTGGTGACCTTGCAAACCCCTTCCGGGTTTGTCCAGTACTCGCGCAAGTAAAATAGACCTGCTGCAAGAGCCACAACACCAACGGACAGTCGAAGCCAAGTCACCACGCCAATCCAGAGCACCACGTTTAACCAAGTCGCAAGCAGGGCGAAATACATCAGCCCCGTAGTGCCCAAGAACACAAAACCCAATGTCCACATACGTGCGGTGTCCTTTATGCCTAAAAGTAGTCCTATCAGAAGTGCCAGAACCCACATTGCGCAGGGGTTGAAACCGTCTAAGGCACCCAGCGCCAAGGTGAGAACTGGGAGTGACAGATCGGACAGCGACACTTTGCCAAAAAGTGGTAAATACAAGGTTCCTGCATCTGTTGCCCACTCCGTCGCTGCGCCAACCGTGTGGCCAGTCTCATTTGCGGCTTTCAGGCTTCCGATCAAGTCGAAACAATGACTCGCACGGCATGTTTCGATCATGTCAAGATAAACCGCTTCACTTCGCCCAGCGGCAAAGCCTGTTTGGTGCTGCGAACCTACCACTACCAATGGCACAGCTGGGTTTTCGATCCCAAGCTCGATCACAGTTTTGCGAAATAGATCGTCATCTTCGTCTGAGGTGCTGAGTTCGATCCGCTTCAGGCTAAGTTGGGAGTCGGTAACCGTCATTTCTTTGATCGCTTCTGTTGCTCGGCTGCAGTACGGGCACCCCTCTTGCCAGAATATATACACAGTCACCTCTTGCGCAGCTGCTCCAAACCCCAGAAGCGAGAACCAAAGCAAGACAAGCCATCCGCCAATGCGCCGAGCCATTGTATTTGAAAATCTACCCAGCAGACCGAGCTCCCTAATGACGGCAAGCAATATGCATCGGCCTCCGGATGGGGTCATTGATCTGGCGCAAGAGCGATATCAGCAGACATTTTTAGTGTGGTTCAGCGGTGGCTTTCTTGGATCAGAAATCATTAGTCAAAAAGTCCATGAGGGGTCCGCATCGGTCGCCCAGCTTGTTGTTATATACAATCCAGCTTGACCAGCGACGTTTGAGCCAAATCAATGTGCTGCGTCGATCGGATTGTTAATGTTCTTTCATTGGGAGGCAAAGAACCATGATTTCGGTTGAAGATATCGAAGACATGTCCGCGCTCACGAGGGCAGAGATCGACGCGCTCGCTGAACACGAGCATTTCACCACATACGACGCCGCGCTAATGGGGAATTACCTTATGCAAATTCACCACGGGCCGCAAAAAGTACATGAAATGATCTGCGACGATATTCGCGCTGCAATGCATGCTGACGATATTCAACATGCGAGGGCTCTCTTCACCGTTTTGCGAGGTTTTCTGACTGAGAACCCTCAGGCCGCGCGGGGCGCGAGCAATTAAAGGGTTTTGTCAGAATAACTTGGCTTGAGCGGGGCAGGGCGGTTGCATAGCCTTCGGACATGGCCAAACCTGCCTCCTTAAAGTACTTCAAAACTAGCCCTGAGATCATCCGCCTTGCGGTGATTCTGTACATCCGATTTCCGCTCTCGCTTCGAAATGTCGAAGATCTGCTGCACGAGCGCGGGATCGATGTCAGCCATGAAACCGTCCGCTATATTGCGCGCTTTGATTTGAGTCATTGCTTTCCCCCAGACCTCCCCACCAGACTATCTGCGGGAGGATGTAGCAATGAGCATCATCGGGAAATCACCCGAAGAGCGCGCCGCTGCGTGTTGGCAACCAACCTCGGATGCCCTAGAGCAGCCGACAAACGACCTTGGCCGCAGACTTCTCACAGGTTTGCCAGATGGCTCGATCAACATCGGGTTTGAAGCTGTCGATCGCCATGTAGCGCAGGGGCATGGAAACCATACTGCCCTGATCTGGCTATCCAAGGACGGAGCGCAGCAAACGCTCAGCTATGGAGATCTCGCAGCCATGTCGTCGCGGTTTGCAAATCTGCTCTATGACCACGGACAACAAAAAGGGGACCGCGTCTTTGTCGCGATGGGGCGGCGGCCTGAGCTTTATGCTGCGGCCCTTGGCACTTTAAAGGCCGGGATGGTCTTTACGCCACTCTTTGCCGCCTTTGGGCCAGAACCCCTGAGAACCAGAATGGAAATCGGCGATGCCAATGTTCTGGTCACGACTAAATCACTCTACAAACGCAAAATCGCATCGTGGCGTCAGGAAATGACGTCGCTGCGTTTGGTCCTCATCGTTGGCGACGAAGCTCCTGATGATTGCGTCGCTCTGGCCCCGGCATTGCAAGAGGCCTCGACAGAATTTCTGGCTGCCCACACACAGACGGAAGACCCGGCATTGATTCACTTCACCTCGGGTACCACCGGGAGGCCAAAAGGTGCGGTTCACGTGCATGGCGCAGTTCAGCACCACGCGCTCTCGGGTCGATACGCGCTCGAACTGCAGCCCGGCGTGACCTACTGGTGCACCGCTGACCCGGGCTGGGTCACCGGAACGACCTACGGGATTATCTCACCACTGGTGAACCGCGTGATGATGATCGTGGACGAGGCAGAATTCAATCTCGAACGCTGGTATGGGATCGTTGAAAGGGAACGCGTTGAGGTCTGGTATTCAGCCCCAACAGCCATCCGCATGATGATGCGCGCTGGCAGTGAGGCCGCACGAGGGTACGACTTCAGTGCTCTGCAGTTTCTTGCAAGCGTCGGTGAGCCTCTGAACGCCGAAGCCGTGGTCTGGTCCAACGAGGTATTCGGTCGACCGTTCCACGACAATTGGTGGCAGACAGAAACCGGGGGCATCATGATTGCCAATACTAGAGCGCATGACATCAAGCCTGGATCGATGGGCAAACCCCTGCCTGGCGTTGTTGCTGGCATTGTGGAACCAGACAACGGGGGCTTGCGGGAATTACCGGATGGCGAGATAGGAGAGCTTGCTCTGCGACCGGGCTGGCCCTCGATGATGCGGGACTATCTTCACGAACAGGCGCGGTACGAAAAATGCTTCAATGATGGTTGGTACTTGTCAGGCGATCTCGCGATGCGGGACAGTGATGGGTATTTCTGGTTCGTCGGTCGAGCCGATGACCTAATCAAAACGTCGGGCCATCTGGTCGGCCCCTTCGAGGTTGAAAGTGCGCTGATTGAGCATGAAGCCGTCGCCGAGGCCGCTGTGATTGGTATTCCAGACGAGACAGCGGGCGAAATCGTCAAAGCCTTCGTGACCCTGAATTCCGGCCAAACCGCGGATGAGGAGCTAGAGCGCGACATTCGCGGCCTTGCCCGCAAACGGCTTGGAGCGGCTGTGGCCCCCCGCGAGATCGTTTTCCGAAATGCCCTTCCCAAGACCCGCTCTGGCAAGATCATGCGCCGCCTTTTGAAGGCGCGCGAACTTGGTCTGCCAGAAGGTGACATCTCTACATTGGAGACGGACGAGAAATGACCACAAGCAAACCAAGACTGGACCGCGACCATGTGAAACGCTTGCTGAGTGACATGATCCGTATCCGACGTTTCGAAGACAAATGTGCGGAGCTATACACTCAGGAAAAAATTCGCGGCTTCCTGCACCTCTATGATGGAGAGGAAGCGATTGCCGCTGGGATTATCCCGCTCTTGTCGGACAAAGATCGCGTCGTCGCCACGTACCGAGAACACGGACATGCGCTGATGCGCGGCGTCTCAATGTCCTCGGTCATGGCCGAAATGTATGGCAAGGCCGAAGGCTGCTCGGGCGGACGCGGAGGTTCGATGCACCTGTTTGACGCCGCCACGAACTTCTATGGCGGCAATGCCATTGTCGGTGGCGGTCTCCCCTTGGCTGCGGGGCTGGCTCTAGCCGAACGGATGCGCGGCGACACGGGCGTGACGGCCTGCTTCTTTGGCGAAGGCGCCGTGGCCGAGGGCGAGTTCCACGAGACTCTTAACCTCGCGGTACTGTGGCGGCTACCTGTTCTTTTTGTTTGCGAAAACAATGGCTACGCAATGGGAACGGCCCTGGCGCGCTCCGAGTCTGAGACCGATGTCAGCCGCAAGGCCGCCGCTTATGGGATCGAGGCGCATGTGGTCGATGGCATGGACATTGTCGCAGTCGAAGTGGCCGCAACACAGGCGCTGCAGGAAATCCGCGAAACGGGAAAGCCAGTCTTTCTTGAATGCAGCACTTACCGTTTCCGGGCGCATTCGATGTTTGATGCCCAACTTTACCGACCAAAGGACGAAGTTGAGGAATGGCGTAAAAAGGGGCCAATTCTGCGCTTCCAGTCATGGCTCTTAGAAAATAGGCTGATCCACGAAGAAGACATCCGGGAGTTCGAAAAGCAAGCCGATGCCGAAATCGACGAAGCCGTCGCCTTTTCCGAGGCCGGAACCTGGGAGCCTGTGTCGTCGTTAACTAAGGACGTAATGGCGCCATCCGCAACAACTGTTGAGGCCTCTTCCCCTACCGGTGAGCTGGTCGAGACGACCTATCGCGAAGCCGTTAGGGCCGCGATTTCCGACGCCATGACTCGCGATCCCCGTGTCTTCCTCATGGGCGAGGACGTCGGTGCATATGGCGGATGCTATGCCGTCTCCAAAGGTCTGATGGACAAATTCGGCGCGGACAGGTTGCGTGACACGCCGCTTTCCGAGTCAGGCTTCACCGGGGCTGGGATCGGCGCTGCATGTGCCGGGATGCGCCCCATCGTTGAACTGATGACCGTCAACTTCAGCCTTTTGGCACTCGACCAGATTTTGAACACTGCAGCCACCCTCCGGCACATGTCCGGAGGGCAGTTCGGCGTACCGGTGGTCATCCGTATGGCGACCGGGGCGGGCAAGCAACTCGCGGCCCAGCATTCCCATAGCCTTGAAGGTTGGTACGCTCATATTCCGGGACTTAAGGTCCTCGCGCCTGCGACGCTGGAAGATGCGCGCGGCATGCTTTGGACCGCTCTGCAGGATCCCGATCCAGTCCTGATCTTCGAAAACGTTATGCTCTACAATCTGAGCGGTCAAATCGACTCGGGCGCAGGCCCTGTCGACATTTCCCGCGCAGCTATTCGCAGGCCGGGCAAAGACCTGACGCTGATTACCTATGGCGGGTCGCTCCACAAGACATTAGAGGCGGCAAATTCGCTTGCCTCAGAAGGGATTGGCGCTGAAGTCATCGACCTGCGCTCGCTACGTCCGCTTGACGACGAAACAATCATGGGATCGGTTGCCCGGACGCGCCGCGCCGTCATTGTTGACGAAGGATGGCGCAGCGGCTCGCTGGCAGCTGAAATCTCGGCCCGGATCACCGAACAGGTCTTTTGGACGCTCGATGCCCCAGTTGGAAGGGTGTGTTCGGAAGAAGTTCCGATCCCTTACCCGAAACATCTGGAAGACGCCTCGATACCGCAGGTTCCGGCGATTGTCGCGGCGGCCAAAAGTGTGATGGGGCAAAGCTGACATGAGTATCTTTCGGATGCCCTCGCTCGGTGCGGACATGGAGGCCGGTACGTTGGTCGAGTGGTTGATTCAGCCAGGGGACGAGGTGCACCGGGGGGATGTCGTCGCCGTGGTAGAGACACAGAAAGGCGCCATAGAAATCGAGAGCTTTGAAGCCGGGGGCGTCTCAGAATTACTGGCGCAAGTCGGTCAAACCGTTCCCGTGGGAGAGCCGCTAGCCCGTATAGGAGAGGACGCGCCGGAAGTGCCAGCGGTTTTGCCAGACCCGGCCGACACTGCGCCTCCAGACATTCCATCGCTTGGCCCTGATGTGCAAAAGGTCTCGGCCACGCCGCCCAGACCGACGGCAGTTGTGGCAGCCAGCCCGGCGGCCCGCGTTGCAGCACGACATGCTGGCCTGAAGCTGTCTGAACTCCGAGGCAGCGGCCCGGATGGGGCAGTTGTTTTGGCCGATGTCGAGATCTTCGCGAAAAACGCGGCCAGTTCCAAACAAGCCACGGACGGCCTATCCGAAATGCGCAAGGCGGTTGCCGCAGCGATGACGCGCGCAAAACAGGAAATTCCACATTTCTACGTCTCGCACACGATCGAAACTCAGGGCCTGTCTGAATGGCTGGCCGCACGCAACAAGGACCGGCCCCCGGCAGAACGGATATTGCTCGGCGCGGCCATCGCGAAGGCCGCCGCCCTCGCAGCGCAGGCCGTCAAATCGCTGAACGGTCATATTGTGAATGGAGAATTTGTCCCCTCTAGCGAGATCAATACAGGAGTCGCCATCGCACTCCGTGGCGGCGGGCTGGTCGCCCCAGCGCTCTTCAACGCAGACCGTATGTCCCTTGAGGAGGTCATGGAAGGGATGCGTGATCTGGTGACCCGTGCTCGTTCTGGACGATTGCGTAGTTCAGAACTGACCAGCGGAACGCTCACTATTTCCAGCCTTGGTGAGAGTGGTGCCGACAGCATGACGGGAGTGATTTTCCCTCCTCAGGTCGCCCTCTTGGCGGTCGGTGCTCCACAAATCCGCCCTTGGGTGGATGGGGAGAAAGTTGCCCCCCGTGAGGTCACGAACTTTGTGCTCTCTGCAGACCACCGCGTTTGCGACGGCAGGCAGGCCTCAAAATTCCTTACAGTGTTGGCCGATAAGCTTTCGAGACCGGAGGAACTATGAACGACAGTGAGATTAGACAGGCTTTTCTGGAGGAAATCCACAAAATCGCACCGGACATAGAACCGGCGGATGTGTCTGATGATGACCATCTGCAAGATGATCTGGAACTCGACTCGATGGATATTCTGAACCTTGTGACGGCCCTGCACGCGCGCTTAGGCGTGTCGATACCTGAGACCGACTATGCCCAGATCGAAACGCTGACCAAGGCGCTTAAGTACTTCGCTTCTAGACACGGGCCATGATTCAAAAAGCCAATTACGTTGAAGCAAAGCGGCAATCGTCGACACGGCAAATTCTGATGTGGGCTGCGTATTCACTTCTCTCTGAATTTAGTGCTTTTCAAAGGTAAATGTCGAGGCAATGAGCGATGTGATTATTCCTCCCACGTAGCGAAGGGGTCTTGTCAGAAGAACTTGGCTTGAGCGGGGCAGGGCGGTTGCGTAGGTTTTGCCCATGACCAAACCTGCCTCTTTCAAGTACTTCAAAACCAGTCCCGAGATCATCCGCCTGGCGGTGATGCTTTATGTCCGATTTCCGCTTTCGCTTCGAAATGTCGAAGATCTG
>NZ_JBXWSJ010000051.1:0-30321 GCF_059613365.1 Ruegeria sp. BHSA163 | reverse complement strand
GTGCAACGCAAGATGTTGCAGCGCATGTTCCATGGTCAGTCTTTTCCAACCAACGTGGACGAAACCGGACGGTTGGTCTTGCCTGTGAAGCTGCGCAACAAAATTGACCTGGAAGGCGAGGCTTTCTTTATTGCCGCTGGCGACACATTCCAGATCTGGAAGCCTGAGACCTATGAGGCCGAAGAGCTGGCCACCACTGAGGAATGGCTGGACGACTTGCCTGACGACTTCGACCCGATGGAATTCCTCGACGGCACCGGGGACGGATGACGGCATGTCCGGCGCTCCGACCCTTTCCGAGAAACCACACATTCCCGTTTTACTGCGTCCATTACTGGATAGTGTCGCTCCGGTTTCGGGTGTTTGGCTGGACGGAACATTTGGAGCGGGTGGTTACACTCGGGGATTGCTCGAGGCTGGCGCCGAGAAGGTTATTGCAGTCGATCGCGATCCACTTGCGTTCGAAATGGCAAAAGGCTGGGCAAAGGATTATGCAGGCCGATTGGTGATGCAACCGGGTGTCTTTTCCCAAATGGATCAATTTGCCAAGGATCTGGACGGCGTAGTTCTGGATCTGGGCGTTTCGTCCATGCAGTTGGATCGGGCAGATCGTGGATTTTCGTTTATGAAGGACGGTCCTCTGGATATGCGGATGAGCCAAGAGGGAGAAAGCGCCACCGATTTGGTCAACACTGCGACCGAGACGCAACTCGCCGACATTTTGTTCCATTACGGTGAAGAACGTGCCAGCCGGCGTATCGCCAAAGCCATTGTAAGGAAGCGGGCCGAGGCGCCCATTACCACGACATTGCAATTGGCCGAAATTATTGAATCCTGCCTGCCGCGACCAAAACCGGGACAATCGCACCCTGCAACCCGCAGTTTTCAGGGGCTGCGCATAGCAGTGAATGCGGAATACGAAGAGTTGTTTCAAGGTCTTATGGCTGCTGAGCGAGCTTTGAAACCGGGTGGACAGTTGGCCGTTGTCACCTTCCATTCTATTGAAGATCGGATGGTTAAACGCTTCCTTCAAGCACGTGCCGGCAAAACCGGGCGAGCCAATCGTTATGCACCAGAGGTGAAAGAAGATCTGCCGCAATTCGTGATTAAAACACGAAAAGCGATCGGCCCTGACGCGCGGGAGCTGTCGGAAAACCCTCGTGCACGCTCTGCTAAATTGCGTGTCGCTGTTCGGACAAATGCGCCAGCTGGGAAAATTGATTCACGGGATATTGGCATGCCGCAATTGGGGGTGAGGTCGAAATGAAAAGTATTCTGTATGCGTTGACCGCTCTCGCTGTTTTCGGGTTGGCGTTGTGGGCTTATCAGGAAAACTATCGAACCCAGCAAGTTCTCAAAGAGACGCAGACGTTGCAAAAACAGATCGGCGCGGCCCAAGCCCGGTTGACTGTATTAAATGCTGAATGGGCCTATCTAAACCGTCCCGACCGGTTACGCGAACTCGCGGACTTGAATTTCGAGCGTTTGGGTTTGTTACCGCTGCGCGCTGAACAATTTGGACGCGCAGATCATATTGCTTATGGCGAAGACCCCGATCTGCCGATAGTCGATCCAATCGAGTTGCAGGCGATAACCGATGTACAGGCCCTTGGCGAGGTACAGATACCATGACTCGCAAGCCGCTTCGTCCACTAGCCAGAATTCTGGATGCCCGCGCGAGGGGTGAAAACCCGAAAGTGATCGAGCGGGAAAACATTAAGCAGCGTCATGAAGATATGAAAGACCGTGCTCGGGCACGAGCCGAGGGGCGTCTTTTGGTACTGGGGCTGTTCTTTTTTTGCGCATTTTCGGTCGTAGGGTTTCGTATGGGCATGCTGGCCACGTCGGAAGCGCAGGAACCATTGGCCAGCGCGCCCGGCGCTGCTATCGCGATGCAGCGCGCCAATATCGTAGACAGAGAAGGCCGCATTCTCGCAACAAACCTCGACACATATTCGGTATATGCGCAACCACCGCTGATGATTGATCCGATCGCAGCGGCAGATCATCTGGTAACAATCTTTCCTGATTTGGACAAAGAGCGTTTGGTCAAGGATTTCACAGGTGACCGCAAATTCCTTTGGATCAAGAAACGTATTTCCCCCGAGCAAAAACAGGCTGTGCACGACATTGGCGATCCCGGCATTCTGTTCGGTCCGCGCGAAATGCGACTTTATCCTAATGGCAAGCTTGCAGCGCACATTCTTGGCGGATCGGGCTTTGGTCGCGAGGGCGTAAGCGCGGCAGAACTAATTGGTGTTGCAGGCGTCGAAAAGAAATTTGACGACTATCTGCGCGATCCGGCCAACGGTAACAAGCCGCTTCAACTCTCGTTGGACCTGACGATTCAGGCTGCGGTCGAACAAGTTCTTTATGGCGGGATGAAAATCATGAACGCCAAAGGTGCTTCGGCGGTTCTGATGAATGCGCACACTGGTGAGGTGATTTCAGCGGCGTCCTTGCCGTCTTTTGATCCAAATGATCGACCGCGCCCTCCGACATCGGGTTTCGACCCGTCGGACAGTCCTTTGTTCAATCGCTATGTGCAAGGCGTTTACGAACTGGGCTCTGTTTTCAAGATATTTGCTGCGGCACAGGCGGTTCAGCTTGGTCTGGTGAATTCAAATACCATCATCGACACATCCGGCCCGATGAAAATCGGCCGTTTCCCGATCGGCGAATTTGACGGCAAGAACTACGGCAAGATCAGCGTCGCGGATGTGATAGTTCACAGCTCGAACCGCGGAACTGGTCGCTTAGCCTTGCAAATTGGTGCAAAACGGCAGCAGGAATTTCTGGAGTCGCTGGGAATGTTCGCACCGACCCCTTTCGAGATTGTTGAAGCAGCAGGAGGTGTGCCGCTCAAGCCCAAAAAATGGGGCGAACTGAGCACTGTAACAATTTCTTATGGCCACGGTCTTTCAACCAGCCCAATGCACCTGGCAGCCGGATACGCAACCATTGCAAATGGCGGGCATTATGTCAGCCCAACTATTCTGAGGAAAAATGGCCCGCAATACGGTCCACGGATTTTGTCTGAAAATGCCGCGCAGCAAGCGCAAAGAATGCTTCGAAAGGTTGTTACTAATGGTACTGCCAGCTTTGGCGAGGTCGCGGGCTATGAAGTGGCGGGTAAGACTGGTACAGCCGATAAGCCTAAGCCGCGAGGCGGGTATTACGATGACAAAGTCATTGCGACCTTTGCCACGATCTTTCCGGCCTACGATCCGAAATATGTAATGATCGTAACGCTCGACGAGCCAACGATCTTAGCTTACGGCGAAAAGCGTCGCACCGCAGGCTGGACTGCGGTGCCAGTGGCCGCTGAGTTGATTGGCCGGGTTGCTCCACTGTTGGGGCTGCGACCTCGGCTTGAGCCTGAAGCGGGTGCTGCTATAACGCTGACCTCGAATTAGGTTGTCCAACAAGGGTGGGTCATGGGCAAAGGGACAAAAAAACTCAACCAGCTGGCCCTTACTGCGCGCGGCGGCGCGAATCCTGAAATTACTGGCCTGACGGTTGACAGCAGAGAGGTCGCTGACGGCTATTTATTTGCAGCTCTTCCCGGCACACGCGTGCACGGGGGCGAATTTATCCAATTCGCTTTGCGTATGGGAGCCGCCGCTATTCTGACGGATGCGCAGGGCGCAGAAATGGCTGCCCGGGAACTGGTTGAGTCAGACGCTGCATTGATTGTTGTCGAAGATCCGCGTCAGGCTCTGGCCGGTTCTGCGGCGCTTTGGTTCGGCGCGCAGCCACAGACCATTGTTGCGGTCACCGGGACAAATGGAAAAACTTCGGTTGCCACCTTTGTTCGTCAGATCTGGGCCGAAATTGGTCACTCTGCTGTCAACCTCGGCACCACTGGGGTCGAAGGCGCATGGGCAGCCCCTCTGGCGCACACTACGCCTGAACCAATCACATTGCATTGCTGTCTGGCAGAAGCTGCCCAAAATGGTGTGACGCACGCGGCAATGGAAGCGTCATCGCACGGCCTTGAGCAACGGCGATTGGACGGAGTTCGCCTGAAGGCGGCTGGTTTTACGAATTTTTCTCAGGACCATTTGGATTATCACGAGACATTTGAGGCCTATTTTGACGCCAAGGCAGGCTTGTTTGACCGGGTATTACCTGAGGAAGGAATTGCGGTAGTCAATCTAAGCGACCCTAAAGGTGCGGAAGTTTTGAAAATCGCAAAGGCGCGAGGGCAGTCTTTAATAACCGTAGGTCAAGGTGACGCCGATCTTGTTCTTGTTAATCAGCGATTTGACGAAACTGGACAGGATCTGCGGTTTTCGTGGAAAGGTAAGCCTTATCAGGCTCGTCTGAACTTGATCGGAGGGTTTCAGGCAGAAAACATCCTGCTTGCGTGTGGACTTGCTATTGCCGCAGGTGACGAACCTGAACGTGTTTTTGAAACGCTGCCACACTTGAAAACCGTGCGCGGGCGAATGCAATTGGCGGCGACACGCGAAAACGGCGCGGCGGTATTTGTTGATTATGCACATACGCCTGATGCCGTGACAACGGCGTTAAAAGCTTTGCGGCCGCACGTGATGGGTCGGCTTATAGCAATCGTTGGCGCAGGTGGAGACCGCGACGCCAGTAAACGACCCCTTATGGGTCAAGCAGCGGCTAACTATGCCGACGTAGTTTTTGTAACCGACGACAACCCGCGCAGCGAAGATCCGTCGGTAATACGCGCAGCAGTAATGAAAGGTGCGCCCCAGGCGACTGAAGTCGGTGACCGCGCTGAAGCAATCTTGCGTGGGATAGACGCGCTGCAGCCTGGCGACGCTTTACTGATTGCTGGCAAAGGCCATGAAACCGGGCAGATCGTAGGAGATCAAGTGTTGCCATTTGACGACGCAGAGCAAGCAAGTATTGCCGTTGCTGCCTTGGACGGGAGGGTGGCATGACGCTGTGGACCGCGGCGGAAGCTGCCAAAGCAACCAATGGACGGGCTACGACCAACTGGAAGGCGGACGGAGTTTCAATTGATACGCGCACTTTGCAGCCAGGGGACTTGTTTGTGGCGCTTAGGGCCGCGCGGGATGGGCACGATTTCGTAGCGCAGGCACTTGAAAAGGGCGCGGGCGCCGCATTGGTGTCGCGGGTTCCGGACGGTGTTGACGAAACTGCGCCTCTTTTGATCGTCGATGATGTTCAAAGAGCGTTGGAAGATTTGGGAAGGGCAGCGCGAGATCGATGCGCTGCGCGTGTAGTTGGCGTAACGGGCAGCGTTGGCAAGACGTCCACTAAGGAAATGCTGGCTAACATATTGGAAACGCAAGGTGAAACCCATGCAAGTGTGGCCAGTTACAACAACCATTGGGGCGTGCCCCTGACGCTTGCGCGGATGCCAAAGGACACCAAGTTCGCGGTGATCGAAATAGGCATGAACCATCCGGGCGAAATTGCGCCGTTGGCGAAACAGGCGAGGCCTCATGTGGCGCTTGTCACAACCGTCGCTGCAGTCCATCTGGAAGCTTTTGACTCTGTGGCTGCAATTGCGCACGAAAAAGCATCTATTTTCGACGGTCTGACCGATGGCGGTATTGCCATTGTGAATTCGGATATCGATCACGCTGACATTTTGCGTGACCGAGCAATTTCCCAAGCAGCCAAAGTGATAGATTTTGGCCAAAAGGCGTCTGACTATCGACTTGGTCATGTAACTTCTTTGCCTGATACGCTGCGGGCTGAGGCTGTCATTGACGACAAGCAATTCACGTTTGATGTCGCATCTGCTGGTAAGCATTTCGCCATGAACGGCTTGGGAGCGCTTGCGGCATGCGCCGCTTTAGGCGTCAATCTGAAACAGGCTGTTGGGGGGCTTCGACGCTGGTCGCCTGTCAAAGGCCGCGGAGTGCGAGAGTTGATTGCTCTGCCTCATGGTGGCCAAATTGAATTGCTGGATGATAGCTATAACGCTAACCCGACATCCATGGAGGCCGCCCTTGACGTTCTCGCAGCTTCGCAAGGTGCTCGCCGCATTGCCTTTTTGGGTGACATGAAAGAGCTGGGGGCGCAAGAACTGGCCATGCACGCGAACATGGCAAATGTCGAGGCGATGAAGGATGTTGATCAGGTCCATTGCATTGGGCCGCTCATGCGCGAATTGCATCGCGAATTACCTGAGAACAAGCGCGGGCATTGGTCCGAAACCAGCGCGGAAATGGTAGCTCGCCTGCCTGAACTGATCCGGAATGGGGACACGGTTCTGGCCAAAGGATCACTTAGCATGGCGTTGGCGAGCATTGTTGACGGCCTGCGGGAAATGGGGCATGAGCGCGCGCTGGATCCATGATGCGCGCTTGAATTTCGTGTGAGAAAGGTTTTATAATGCTGTACTGGTTGACCGCGCTTTCGGATGGAGGGGATTTTTTCAACCTCTTCCGCTATATCACGTTCCGAGCGGGCGGAGCCTTTCTGACAGCTCTGGTTTTTGGGTTTATTTTTGGAAAGCCGCTGATCAACGTGCTGCGAAAGAAGCAGGGCAAAGGTCAGCCGATCCGGGACGATGGCCCAGAAGCACACTTTTCCAAGGCGGGAACACCAACCATGGGTGGGTTGCTGATCGTCGGGGCACTTGTCACTTCTACGTTGATTTGGGCGCGTTGGGACAACCCATACGTATGGATGGTGTTGTTTGTGACCCTTGCTTATGCGGCCATCGGTTTTGCGGATGACTATGCCAAAGTATCCAAACAGAATACCAAGGGTGTGCCCGGCAAAATGCGATTGGGGCTGGGTGTGTTGATTGCTGTTCTTGCGGCACTCTGGGCAACATTGCATCACCCAGGCGACCTTCAGAACCAACTCGCGTTGCCAGTGTTCAAGGACACACTCATCAACCTTGGTTTTTTCTACATACCCTTTGCGATAATAGTCATTGTCGGGGCAGCAAATGCAGTGAATCTCACCGACGGTTTGGACGGCCTTGCCATTATGCCAGCGATGATAGCTGCTTCGACTTTGGGCGTGATTGCTTATGCCGTTGGGCGTGTCGATTTTACCGAATATCTCGATGTGCACTACGTTCCGGGAACAGGCGAAATATTCATATTTACTTCGGCTTTGTTCGGCGCCGGTCTTGGGTTTTTGTGGTATAATGCGCCGCCTGCTGCGGTTTTCATGGGCGACACAGGATCGCTTGCGCTGGGCGGAGCTTTGGGCGCGATTGCTGTGGCGACGAAACACGAACTGGTCCTCGCTGTCGTTGGTGGACTGTTCGTTGTTGAGGCGCTGAGCGTGATTATTCAGGTTCTGTACTTTAAGCGCACCGGAAAGCGGGTTTTCCTAATGGCACCCATCCATCATCATTATGAGAAAAAAGGCTGGGCTGAGCCAACAATCGTTATCCGGTTTTGGATCATATCGCTGATCCTGGCAATGATCGGTCTGGCAACGTTAAAAGTACGGTAAGGTCTCCGCGGGTCAAGCGGATTTGCGGCCAGCCTCAATTGTTTGGCGGCTGCTTCCGTCTAAAGTATTAGCTTGATGCCGCCCTTGCTTTTCGTGATTTCTTAGGTGCAGGGTGCGGATGAATTACACGACGGCAAGGTGTATTATATGATCCCGGTCAAAGGTTTTTCTGGGCAGAAAGTGGCGGTGCTGGGGCTGGGTCGTTCTGGGTTGGCCACGGCACGCGCATTAAAAGCAGGCAGAGCAACTCCTGTTTGTTGGGACGACAATCCTGCGGCACGAGAGACTGCTGAAACCGAAGGGTTTGACTGTGTCGACCTGCGACACCAATCAGAGTTTGACGATGTCGCCACTCTAATCGTTTCTCCCGGTATCCCCCACCTTTACCCCGAGCCAAACCCAGTCATCGCGGCTGCGCTGGAAGCCGGCGTGCCCGTGGACAATGACATCGGCTTGTTCTTCCGAAGTTTTGCCGATCAAGACTGGAGCAAATTTGAGACTCCGCCGCGTGTAATTGCTGTCACTGGGTCAAACGGGAAATCCACCACAGCGGCCCTGATACATCACGTTTTGACCGAAGCTGGTCGCCAGTCACAGTTGGCGGGAAACATTGGCCGGGGTGTGCTGGATATCGACCCGGGGGGTGACGGCTCGGTTGTGGTTTTGGAACTCAGCAGCTATCAAACCGAACTGGCTCGTGCGCTAACTCCAGATATTGCTGTTTTTACAAATCTCTCGCCGGATCATCTGGATCGACATGCAGGAATGGGTGGGTATTTCGCAGCCAAGAGGCGTCTGTTTGCCGAGGGCGGACCAGATCGCGCCATTGTCGGCGTAGATGAAATCGAAGGCTCCTTTCTTGCAGGGCAGTTGGCCGAAGGGCGAAGCGACGATCGCGTCATCCGGGTTTCCGTTGAACGTAAGTTAACCGGCCCAGGCTGGCAGGTTTTCGCGCGCAAAGGCTTTCTGTCCGAATATCGGAAAGGACGTCAGACAGCGTCCATTGATCTGCGCGGGATTAAGGGTCTACCGGGCGCTCACAACCATCAAAATGCATGCTCTGCTTACGCCGCCTGTCGTGCGTTAGGTCTTGCACCTAAGGCGATCGAGACGGCCTTGCATAGCTATCCGGGTCTGCCGCATCGTAGTCAGATCATCGCTGAGACCAATGGCGTCACTTACGTCAACGACTCGAAAGCAACCAATATCGACAGCGCAGCAAAGGCTTTGAGGGCCTTCAAAAAGATCCGGTGGATATGTGGAGGTCTTGAAAAAGAGGGTGGGCTGGCTGCACTGAACGAAGCCTCGGATCAGGTGATCAAAGCTTATGTTATCGGTCGCGAGGCTGCCAATTTCGCCATGCAGCTGGATGTCGACACCACGGTGTGCACAACGATGGAGCGGGCCGTCGAGCAAGCGATTGAGGATGCGCAGCCGGACGAAACTGTATTGTTGGCCCCCGCAGCAGCAAGTTTTGACCAATATGATAACTTTGAACAAAGGGGGGACGACTTCGTTTCCGAGGTCAAAAGAAGACTGTCATCGGGCAACGGTTGCAAATAACCGCCGGTTCGACGAGGCTTTAAACCTATCCGTTTGACGCGCCATAATTTTTGGGTTTGCTTCTACGACAATTCAAAACGAGGTCATGGAAATGCCACACCGTAAATTCGCTCTGATCCTTCCTGCCATCTTTGTGGTGGGAGCTTGCACGAACACAGGCGCCAATTACCAACCAGTAATCGATGGGCCTGTCAGCCCGAACTACAGCGCCGATCTTGCGCAGTGTCAGCAGTTGGCGGCGTCTCAGGCCAGCGTCGACGGGTCCACCGCCGGTAATGCCGCGATCGGAGCGGCGGGTGCTGCTGCCACAACGGCGATTATTCAAGACAGCAGTGACAATCTGGGTCGCGCGGCCGCTGCTGGTGCCTTGATTGGGGCTGGAGCCGATGTCATCGCAAAGAACCAGAATAAAGAAGTCATTGTGCGAAACTGTATGCGCGGACGTGGCTATAACGTGGTTGGCTAGATCCGGTCTGCGATGGCCTTTCCTGCGGCGTGACCAGAAGACCACGCCCATTGGAAATTGTAGCCTCCCAGCCAACCGGTGACATCTACCGCTTCTCCAATCGCAAAGAGGCCAGGGACATCCTTGGCCTCCATCGTTTTTGAAGACAGGTTTTCGGTGTCGATACCGCCGAGTGTCACTTCGGCAGTACGATAACCTTCGGTGCCGGAGGGTCGGAGTTGCCAGTCGGACAAATTTGCGACCAGGTCAGACAAAGACGCATCAGATTGATCGGCTAAATTACCCGCTATCAGAAGCTTCTGGCTTAGATAGTCCACCAATCGCGCGGGCATGTGCCGCGCCAACTCGGTGGTCAAAGCTTTGCGCCCGCCTTCTTTGCGTTGTTCACGCAGTAAATTGAAAAGGGGCAAATCCGGGATCAGATTGACATGAATTGCCTCACCCTCGCGCCAATAGGATGACAGTTGCAAAACGGACGGTCCGCTAAGGCCCCGATGGGTAAATAGCATCGATTCATCGAAGATGGCTTGGTCGTTGGACAGTTGAACTGGCAGAGAAACACCGGAAAGTTCCTTGAACCGTCCGTCAGAAAAGGTGAACGGGACCAACGCTGCGCGGGTTTCAGTAATTTTGAGGCCAAATTGTTGGGCCAGGTCGTATGCCAGTCCCGTTGCCCCCATCTTTGGGATCGATTTTCCACCTGTGGCAAGCACCAGATTGGCGCAATGCAGGGTGACCCTTCGTCCTTCCCTCTCCACCTGCAACGCGAAACCTGCCTCGGTCTTTCGCGCGTTTTTTAGCGTCGTTTGTAACCATAGTTCGGCCCCGGTCCGTTCCATCTTGTCCAGCAACATATTTATTATCTGCTTGGACGACCCATTGCAGAACAGTTGTCCCAGCGTCTTTTCGTGCCATTCAATCCCGTAGCGGTTTACTAGGTCGATAAAATCCCACTGCGTGTAACGCGCCAGCGCCGATTTAGAAAAATGTGGGTTTTGCGAAAGGAAATTGTCCGGTCCAGCGTTTAAGTTCGTAAAATTGCAACGGCCGCCGCCGGAAATCCTGATTTTCTCTCCAGCCGCTTTAGCGTGATCGATCACCAAAACGCGCGCGCCGCAATGGGCCGCGCACATCATGCCAGCGGCGCCGGCACCAAGGATGACGGTGTTGAAAGTCATATCCTGCGCTTGGCTGGGATTGGAAGCGATTGCAAGAGGCAACGCAATCGAAGCAGAACTGAACGTCCGGTCAATTGGGCGTCCCGAAATTAAGTTTGCGGACTCAAAGTGCCCTCGGAATTAGGCCGAAAGCCCCAAAAGTTGGCCGAATAGTTTTTGATCCAGCTTTTCATGAAATCGCGAATTCTGGATGTCTAGAGCGGTAAGAGCCCCTTTCAGAGCCGAGTGGAATAAATTTGAATCACAAAACATAGAATTGTCGAATCGCCCTTATTTCACTGGCCCCAATGCAAAAATCCCTGTAGACTCTCACTTAGATCCCGAAAACGGGGCGATTACGAGGCAGATAGTGGCGGTATCTCATGACTGAGATGGTGTATGGCGCGGTCCAGGACCAGCGCGGTGAACCGATCCTTCCAAAATGGTGGCGGACAATCGATCGCTGGACAATGTCTTGTGTTCTGATCCTGTTTGTAATTGGCCTTTTGTTGGGGCTGGCCTCTTCACCGCCGCTGGCAAGCCGCAACGGGTTTGATCCGTTTCACTACGTTGAGCGGCAGGCTTTCTTTGGCGGACTCGCGCTAATCGCCATGTTGCTGACTTCTATGATGTCGCCCACTCTCATCCGGCGACTTTCGGTACTTGGATTTCTGGTTGCGTTCGTAGCGTTGGCTTTCTTGCCGGTTTTTGGAACCGACTTTGGAAAGGGGGCAGTACGCTGGTACTCTCTGGGGTTTGCAGCACTGCAGCCGTCTGAGTTTTTGAAGCCCGGTTTTGTAGTGGTCGCGGCATGGCTGCTGGCTGCTTCGCAAGAGATCAATGGCCCACCGGGGCGTTTGTGGTCATTTGCTTTGTGTATGGCAATTGTTGGCATGCTGGTGATGCAACCAGATTTTGGGCAGGCCTGCCTGATCCTTTTCGGATGGGGTGTGATGTATTTCGTGGCGGGCGCGCCCATGTTCTTGTTGGTTGGAATGGCTGGGGTTGTCGTCCTTGCTGGAATGTTTGCATATTCAAACTCGGAACATTTTGCCCGCCGCATCGACGGTTTTTTGAATCAAGAAGTCGACCCTACGACCCAGCTTGGATACGCGACCAATGCTATTAGAGAGGGCGGTTTGTTTGGTGTAGGTGTTGGTGAGGGGCAGGTAAAATGGTCACTGCCGGACGCGCATACTGATTTCATAATAGCCGTGGCGGCCGAGGAATATGGGCTGATTCTGGTCCTGATCATCATTGCGCTTTATTCCATCATCGTGGTTCGGTCATTGCTGCGCCTGATGCGTGAACGCGATATGTTTATCCGATTGGCAGGCACTGGTCTGGCCTGCATGTTTGGGGTGCAAGCCATGATTAACATGGGCGTTGCCGTACGCCTGTTGCCCGCTAAGGGCATGACTTTGCCGTTTGTCAGTTACGGTGGATCATCGCTTATTGCAGGCGGAATTGCGGTTGGCATGTTGCTGGCTTTTACGCGTAACCGCCCACAGGGCGAACTTGGCGAAATACTGCGCGGACGAAGCTGATGGGTAAACCATACCTTCTCATTGCGGCAGGCGGTACAGGGGGGCATATGTTCCCGGCGCAGGCTTTGGCCGAGGCAATGTTAAGCAAGGGATGGCGGGTTCGCCTGTCCACCGATCCACGCGGTGCGCGATACTCGGGTGGCTTTCCCGACTCTACCGAGATCCTCCAAGTCAGCTCGGCCACGTTCGCGCGCGGAGGGTTTGCTGCCAAAGCGTTGGCTGGTCCAAAAATCATCGGTGGAATTACAAGCATGGCGCTCCAAATGGCGCGCGACAAACCAGATGTTGTTGTCGGATTCGGTGGATACCCCTCTATCCCCGCGCTTGGTGCGGCGACTATGTTAGGCCTACCGCGCATGATACACGAACAAAACGGCGTTCTTGGGCGGGTCAATCGGCTGTTTGCCAAAAGAGTGGGCCATGTGGCCTGCGGCGTATGGCCAACCGATTTACCTGAGGGAGCGCATGGTATCCACACCGGCAATCCGGTTCGCGCATCTGTTCTGGACCGAGCCGCTGCCGGCTACATCCCACCTGGCGATTACCCGATGTCAATCCTTGTGATGGGCGGCTCTCAGGGAGCGCGCATTCTCAGCGATGTAGTGCCAGGTGCCATTGCTGCCTTGTCGGATGAACTTCGCGAAAACATTCGCGTTGCTCATCAGGCTCGCGACGAAGACGGTGAGAGGGTTAAGGCGTTTTACGACGAAAACGGAATCCTCGCGGATGTCCAACCATTCTTTGATGACGTACCCCGCCGCATGTCTGAGGCTCAGCTGGTTATCTCGCGCTCAGGGGCGTCTAGCGTAGCAGATATTTCGGTCATCGGGCGCCCTTCAATTCTAGTCCCCTTTGCTGCCGCTGCCGGAGACCATCAGACCGCCAATGCGCGGGGGCTTGTTCAGGCAGGCGCGGCAATCATGATCCCCGAAAATGCGCTTGACGTTACCTCGCTGACAGAGCAAATCACCGCAGTCCTCACCAACCCGGAAGCCGCACAAAAAATGGCCCATTCCGCCCTTTCAACTGGTGCGCCTGACGCGACCGAGCGTTTGGTTTCTCTTGTTGAATCTCTGGCGCAGAAGGAGACCGCATGAACCCTGCAACCAAACTCCCGCAAGATGTAGGGCCGATCCATTTCGTCGGGATCGGTGGTATCGGCATGTCCGGGATAGCCGAAGTTCTTTTGAATCTCGGGTACCGCGTTCAGGGTTCCGACTTGAAAGCCTCAAAGATCACGGACCGTCTGGCTGAACTGGGGGCAGAGGTATTTGTCGGGCAAAGGGCCGAGAACCTGGAAGGCGCAGCGGTCGTCGTCGTGTCTACGGCGATCAAGCCAGGAAACCCGGAATTGGATGAGGCGCGTTCGCAAGGTCTGCCTGTTGTCCGCCGAGCCGATATGCTGGCGGAATTGATGCGGCTGAAATCCAACATTGCCATTGCAGGAACGCACGGTAAGACCACTACAACGACGATGATGGCAGAACTGATGGTTGCCGGTGACTTTGACCCGACCGTGATCAATGGCGGTATTATCCACGCCTACGGATCAAACGCGAGAATGGGGCAGGGAGAATGGATGGTGGTTGAAGCAGACGAATCCGATGGTTCATTCAACCGTCTTCCTGCCACTATTGCCATCGTCACAAATATCGACCCAGAACATATGGAGCATTGGGGTGAATTCGACACGCTGCGTGATGCGTTCTACGAGTTTGTTTCAAACCTGCCGTTCTATGGACTTGCCGTCTGCTGCACTGACCATGCCGAGGTGCAAACCCTTGTCGGGCGTATCACCGATCGTCGCGTGCGGACTTATGGCTTTAATGCACAAGCCGACGTTCGGGCGCTGAACCTTACGTACAAAGGCGGTGTCGCGCATTTCGACATTCACCTCCAATACGAAGACAAGGTCATCGAAGGATGCACGTTGCCTATGCCGGGTGACCATAATGTCTCGAATGCTCTGGCCGCAGTAGCTGTTGCTCGGCATTTGGGAATGAAGGCTGTAGAAATCCGCGAAGCGTTGGCAAATTTTGGAGGTGTAAACCGACGCTTTACCAAGGTGGGGGAGGTCGATGGTGTCACAATCATCGACGACTATGGCCACCATCCCGTGGAAATCGCGGCCGTTCTCAAGGCCGCACGTCAGGCTACAGACGGCAGGGTTATTGCCGTACATCAACCACACCGTTTTTCGCGCTTGTCCAATCTGTTCGACGATTTCTGCACTTGTTTTAACGACGCTGACGTTGTCGCCATTGCCGATGTATTCGGCGCTGGAGAAGAGCCTATCGCTGGCGCGGATCGTGATTCTTTAGTTCAGGGTTTGATTCGTCACGGGCACCGTCACGCCAGGGCTTTGCTGAACGAAGCCGATCTGGAGCGCCTTGTTCGCGAACAAGCCCGGTCGGGGGACATGGTTGTTTGTCTTGGTGCTGGTACGATCAGCGCTTGGGCTAATGGATTGCCAGAGCGCCTTCTTAGAAAACAAGCAGTGTGAAGGGTTTGGGTTCTTGGACGCACAGCTTCGAGATGAAAGCGGACAATTAAGCGCGTCCGCGATGCTCAAGGAGGGGCACATGCAATTGTCTGTTGTCTTGTCCGCCTGTTGGGTGATTTGCGCGACGATCGTGGCGATGTTGCCGATGAAGTATCAGTTCCTACCGGGTGTCACCCTTTTGATATGCGCCCCGGCGCTGATCCTATGGTTGGGGTTTGATTTCGGCTGGTTTGTCTCTGCTTTGGCACTTGCGGCATTTGTGTCCATGTTCCGATATCCCTTGCGCTATTTTTGGCGAAAATGGTCGGGCCGGGGAGAAGTCCAATGAACTGGTCGATCGCTCTTGCAGGTCTTTGGGGGCTTGTTGCCAATGTAATGGCTATGATCCCCAGCAAAGACAACCATTGGACCCGCGCTTATTTCCTGATCGCTGTGGGCATACCCATTCTGGGATACGTCACCTACGAAAATGGGCCATGGATTGGACTGATCGTGCTGGCAGCAGGTATTTCGGTGCTGCGTTGGCCGGTGATTTACCTTGGGCGCTGGCTGCGCAAGTGGATCTAAGGCTTTCGGCACTTGCACAGCAGACGCAAATCCGCGATCTAGCGTTCATGTCGAAAATTCCCTCGCCGCGCGGCAGGCTTACTAAAAATCGCTCGCTTAATGATCTGACCTGGCTACGGGTTGGTGGTCCGGCGGATTATCTCTTTCAACCAGCGGATATCGAGGATCTCCGGGAATTTCTTCGTGATTTGCCAGCGGATGTGCCAGTTTTTCCGATGGGTGTTGGTTCTAACCTGATCGTAAGGGACGGAGGGTTGCGTTCGGTAGTGATCCGTCTGGGGCGTGGTTTCAATGGAATTTCGGTTGCAGGCAATACTGTCACGGCCGGAGCGGCCGCGCTTGACGCACATGTCGCGCGTAAGGCGGCGGATGCCGGCGTGGACCTGACTTTTTTGCGGACGATTCCGGGATCAATTGGCGGGGCTGTCCGGATGAATGCGGGTTGCTACGGTAGTTACACGGCGGATGTGTTGCGCAAAGCCACTATCGTGACCCGGCAAGGCGAAATCGTGGATCTGAGACCAGAAGATATGAATTTCCGCTATCGCCAAACTGACCTGGCCGATGGGGCCGTCGTGGTTTCAGCCACTTTCAAAGGACCCTTGGGCGATCCAAGGGAATTGCATGACCGCATGGCGTTGCAATTGGAAAAGCGTGATGAAACGCAGCCTACCAAAGATCGCAGTGCCGGATCGACATTTCGCAACCCTGCCGGCTTTTCTTCGACGGGAAGGGCTGATGACGTACACGACCTAAAAGCTTGGAAGGTGATCGATGACGCTGGCATGCGCGGCGCGAAGGTGGGTGGCGCGCAGATGAGTGACAAGCACTCGAATTTCCTTATCAACACTGGTGACGCAACCGCCGCAGACCTTGAAGGTTTGGGCGAGGAGGTACGAAAAAAGGTTTACGAAACAAGCGGTATCACGCTAGAGTGGGAAATTATGCGGGTCGGCGATCCGCTTGAAAAATAGTGCCCTGACCGTCAGACTACAACAGGCAAATTAAGGCGACGGATCAACGGTATAACAACAATACGGACCACCAAAAAGGTCCATGTTTTTGAGGCGCACAAAGGTGGGTATGTCGAGCAGGACAAGCCCCAAAGTGGCGGTTTTGATGGGCGGACCCTCGAAGGAGCGCGAGGTGTCTCTCAGCAGCGGGCGCGAATGCGCAGCCGCCCTAAGGGGAGAAGGCTTTGAAGTGGTCGAACTGGACGCTGGTCCCGACCTTTGCGCTCGCCTTGCCGACATTAAACCGGATGTTGCATTCAATGCCCTTCATGGCCGCTGGGGGGAGGACGGCTGCGTGCAGGGATTGTTGGAGTGGATTCAATTACCTTACACGCATTCAGGTGTTCTGGCTTCGGCGCTGGCCATGGACAAACAACGCAGCAAAGAGGTTTATCAGGCCGAAGGGCTACCTGTAGTCCCGAGCGTTATTGTGCCGAAGATCGAAGTTGTCGAGGCCCACGTGATGGAGCCGCCATATGTTGCAAAGCCCAACAATGAAGGCTCCAGCGTTGGCATCTACATTGTGCATGAATCTGCCAATGGCCCACCGCAGCTTTCCCAGGATATGCCCGATCAAGTTATGGTCGAGAAATACATTCCAGGTCGTGAGCTGACTGTAACCGTCATGGATGACCGACCTTTGACTGTGACAGAGATCATGACAAACGGCGGCTGGTATGATTATGACGCAAAGTACAAGCCGGGTGGGTCTTGGCACGTACTGCCCGCCGAAATCCCAGAGGGAATTTTCGATCGTTGCGTGGACTTTGCCGTGCGCGCGCACAAAGCCCTTGGCTGTCGCGGGGTCAGCAGAACAGATTACCGGTGGGATCACAGCATGGGCTTGGACGGCTTGTTCCTGCTGGAGACCAACACGCAACCAGGAATGACCCCAACTTCTTTGGTGCCCGAACAGGCAGAGCATATGGGTATGACTTTCGGCCAGCTTTGCGCTTGGATGGTGGAGGATGCATCATGCGACCGCTGATTGCCACTCGAGCACTTGAGGAGCATAGGGCAAAGCCTCTGATCGTTACAGATGCCGATTTTGGATCTGGGAACGGTGGGAGCTCGCAACCAAAATCAAAATTTCGGTTACGCGGGTTGGGGCAATTACGTCGTGGCGCAGGTCGCGGTGATCCCACCCCGTCCCGCTTGAGTTACCGGTTCCAGCGATTGATGTTGACGCCCGGCTTTCGAAAGGCGCTTCGGGTGGGCACACCAATTTTTGTCCTTTCCATGGGGCTAGCGGTATATTTTTCGTCTGAGGATCGGCGTAACGCTATTTCCGATTATGTCGTTGAAATTAAGACTTCAATTCAAGAACGTCCGGAATTTATGGTCAATCTGATGGCCATTGATGGTGCGGGAACGGGTCTGTCCGAAGATATTCGCGAAGTCGTGCCGCTGGATTTCCCGCTCAGCTCTTGGGACATGGACGTCGAAAAGATAAGAGACACGATCATTGGGTTGGATCCAGTAAAATCCGCGACTGTGCGCATTCGACCGGGCGGAATTTTGCAAGTCGACGTTGTTGAACGAGAGCCGGTCATTGTCTGGCGGACCCGCAGAGGTGTCGAGTTGCTTGATGAAACCGGTGCCCATGTCGAAAGAATTGCGGCACGCGCCGATTTTGCTGATTTGCCGTTGGTCGCGGGCAAAGGCGCGGACAAGCACGTGCCCGAAGCGTTGGAAATTCTGAGTACTTCTCGCAGTTTAGGCGACAGAGTGCGCGGCCTGGTGCGTGTGGGCGAACGGCGCTGGGATCTGGTTTTGGATCGCGGTCAGCGCATCATGCTGCCGACCGAACGTCCGGCTCGTGCCCTGGAGCGGGTGTTGGCCGTGAACGAGGTGCAGGACCTGCTTGAGCGGGACGTGACCGTGGTTGATATGCGACTAGGACAACGTCCGACAATCAGAATGAATAAAGCCGCCAGCGAAGAATGGTGGAACACAAAAGTGACAGTAAACGGCGGGCAATAAGCGAATGATGACCGATCTTTATCAGTCCCAGCGCGCGATGCGACAGATGCGCAGACAGGCAATTCAAAGAGGCGTTGTCGCCATCTTGGATGTTGGAAGTTCCAAGATCGCCTGTCTTGTGCTGCGCTTTGATGGGGCAGGACGGCTAAGCGAGGATAACTCGATCGGTTCCATGGCGGGGCAGACTGGGTTCCGAGTAATCGGCGCGGCCACGACACGTTCGCGCGGCGTTCAATTTGGTGAAATCACCGCAATGCAGGAAACCGAGCGTGCCATCCGAACGGCATTGCAAGCCGCGCAAAAGATGGCCGATATCCGGGTCGATCACGTTATCGCGTGTTTTTCGGGCGCCAATCCTCGGTCCTACGGCCTTGACGCGCAGGTTGACTTGGAAGGCCAACTTGTCACTGAGGCCGAAGTCGGGCGGGTTCTGAATGCATGCGATGTGCCTGATTACGGTACGGGCCGTGAGGTTTTGCACGCGCAACCTGTTAATTTTGCTCTCGACAATCGATCAGGATTGATTGATCCGCGTGGACAGCAAGGGCAGAGTCTTGCGGTGGACATGCACATGCTCACCGTCGACTCTGCGGCAATTCAAAACATTTTGCGTTGCATCAAACGCTGCGACCTTGAGCTCGCAGGTGTGGCGAATTCTGCCTACGTATCCGGCATTTCGGCTTTGGTTGAAGACGAACAAGAGCTGGGTGCGGCTTGCATAGATATGGGTGGAGGCACGACCAGCGTATCAATTTTCATAAAGAAACATATGATTTACGCCGATAGTGTCAAAATGGGCGGCGATCATGTGACCTCGGATATTTCTATGGGCCTTGGTATTCCGGCAGCGGTGGCAGAGCGAATAAAGACGTTCAATGGAGGTGTCCACGCAACCGGAGCAGACGACCGCGATATGATTGATATCGGCGGTGACACCGGTGACTGGGAACATGATCGTCGAACTGTCAGTCGGGCGGAACTAATTGGTATTATGCGTCCAAGAGTTGAAGAAATACTCGAGGAGGTGCGCACCTGTCTTGACGCTGCGGGCTTCGATCATTTGCCAAGTCAGCAGATCGTGTTGACCGGGGGCGGCAGTCAGATCATGGGACTAGATGGTTTGGCCACGCGCATTCTGGGGCAGCGCGTGCGTTTGGGGCGTCCATTACGTGTTCATGGCCTGCCACAATCTGCTACTGGGCCTGCATTCTCTTCGGCGGTAGGCCTAAGCCTTTTCGCTGCCCATCCGCAAGATGAATGGTGGGACTTCGAAATTCCAGTCGACACATATGCAGCGCGACCTTTCAAAAGAGCGGTTCGGTGGTTCCGTGACAATTGGTAAGACCATTGTTCTTGGATTGGTAAGTGCGCTGGAGCCGACCGTTGCATTCGCGCAGACGCGGATTTCACCTGAGGATTTTTTGTCTGCGGTCGAAGGCAAAACGGCGGATTTCCATGAAATTCATACCGGAGCGCTGGTAGGTATAGAACAATTTCTGAGTTCGAAGTTGTCAGTTTGGTGGCAGCCAGGATTGGGATGCGTCTACGGGCAAATCTCGGTTTCGAAAGGCCAAATTTGCTTTCAGTACGATGATATTGGCGGAGGCGTTTACGTATGTTGGTGGCCATTCGAACACGAAGGCCGACTGATGGTTCGCGAATCAAGTTTTGCATTTGCCGAGATTCAGGAAATACGACGGATCTCGAACGACAACTTGGATTGCCCAAATGCCCCGATTAGCTGAAGAATTGTATTGCGTGCCAACTAATTATCCCTAAAACTGTCCACAGGGTCCGGTAGAGGCCCGGCGGCAGGAGACGAGCAGTTTCCCGCGCGAAGAAGCCAAGTACTTTCATAGAGCGAGTCGCCAAAACCGCGACGCGACGTGTTATTGCGTTGTGTCGCGTTGTTGTTTGGTCGCAACATGTGGCGGATATCGCGAAATACCGCTGATTTCCGCCTTGATTCCTCCATATTTTGTGGTTCGCGGCGATTTTGGACGTGACGTTTGAGGATTTGAACGATAAAATGAAAGATGGATAGGTCAGAAAAACACCGCAGTACGCGGCAACTTATAAAACAGGCGGACAGAGCATGACATTGAATCTTTCGATGCCCGGGCACGATGAATTAAAGCCACGGATCACGGTTTTTGGCGTTGGCGGCGCTGGCGGTAATGCCGTGGATAACATGATTGCAAAGCAGCTGGACGGTGTCGAATTCGTTGTCGCAAATACCGACGCACAGGCCCTTCAGCAAAGCAGCTCGTCCGCACGAGTTCAATTGGGTGTCAAAGTGACCGAAGGTTTGGGGGCTGGCGCGCGCCCGACCGTTGGTGCTGCTGCCGCCGAGGAGAGCATCGAACAGATAGTCGACCATCTAGCTGGCGCACACATGTGCTTTATCACTGCTGGTATGGGTGGTGGTACTGGGACCGGAGCAGCGCCAATTATCGCTCAAGCAGCGCGGGAATTGGGTGTACTCACCGTTGGCGTCGTGACCAAGCCTTTCCAATTCGAAGGTGCAAAGCGGATGCGTCAAGCCGAAGACGGTGTGGACGCTCTTCAAAAAGTTGTTGATACGCTGATCATTATCCCGAACCAAAACCTGTTCCGTCTGGCCAACGAAAAGACCACGTTCACCGAAGCGTTCTCGATGGCTGATGATGTTCTGTATCAAGGTGTAAAAGGCGTGACGGACCTGATGGTCCGCCCCGGTCTGATCAACCTCGATTTTGCTGACGTTCGCGCCGTCATGGACGAGATGGGCAAAGCGATGATGGGTACAGGCGAAGCAACTGGAGAAGATCGTGCCATTCAGGCGGCGGAAAAAGCCATAGCCAACCCTCTTTTGGATGAAATCAGCCTCAAGGGAGCGAAGGGCGTTCTGATCAACATAACAGGTTCTCATGATCTGACCCTCTTCGAGCTGGACGAAGCCGCCAACCGAATTCGGGAAGAAGTTGATCCTGATGCGAATATTATCGTTGGTTCTACCCTTGATACCGAGATGGAAGGCGGGATGCGCGTGTCTGTGGTGGCCACAGGAATTGATGCCAGCGACGTTCAGTCGGACGTCCCGGTTGCGCGCCGCTCAATGTCGGCTCCGCTTACCCGAACAGTATCTGCCGAAGAAGCGGCTGATGAGCAATCACTGGAAGTCGCCGCTCGGACATCGGCTGCAGACGATGGCAACATTGCCCCAACTCTTTTTGAATCAATCGAAGATGTAGAGTTCAAGGAAGGTTGGCACAACGAACCGCCGGCAGCTGCTGAACAGGACGATGACGGTTTACCTCCTCCCGCCTATCAACCCCATGTGGCAGAATTCGAACCGAGACCCGATTCTGGTGAGCGGGCTGCAGAGGACTACGTCGCGCCACGCGCTCAGGAACCCGGAACGCCGTCACCTGCAGCCATGCAGCGTCTACAGGCAGCGGTTCAAAAAGTGCCAACAGGCGCGCCGCGATTCAACTCCACACGAGCTCAGGAAGCAGTAGCGCCAGAGCAGCCTCAACCAGAAGAACGCTCGCGTTTTGGCTTTAACAGATTGATCGACCGTATGACTGGACATGCGTCGGATACACCTGCGCAACCTGCCCGTCAGCAGCCTGCAATCAGAGCGTCGGATGCCACCGCACCAGCCCAAGAAGCAGCTGACCCGGATCAGGATAGAATTGAAATTCCCGCCTTCTTGCGCCGACAAGCCAACTGATCGCGGTAACAAAATCTTTGAAGAGAGCTGCCAACCGGTGGCTCTTTTTCTTTTAAAAACAATGCACTGAATGTCTGTAAGCAGGGTTTTGCCGATCTGTCACACTGATGTTTCATTCAGTTGCAAAGAGTGAGTTGAGCCTTGAGGCGCCGTTCCTTAACTGATGTGCGACGCAGCCCATAGCTGGCTGCACGCTGCTATCTGAGGTTCTAATTGCAACATACGCTCAAATCTTCGGTCACGTTTTCAGGCGTTGGGCTGCACAGCGGTAAGCCTGCGAAAATGGTTCTGAAGCCAGCTGCGGCAGGTCATGGGATTTGGTTCAAACGGACCGATATCGAATTGGGCAATGCTCTGATCCCTGCAATATATGACGTCGTTGAACGCACACAGCTGTGTACGCGGCTGGTTAACGACGCGGGCGTGTCAGTTTCGACAGTCGAACACATTATGGCTGCTCTCGCCGGGTGCGGTATTCACAATGCTCTGGTTGAGATCGATGGTCCCGAAGTCCCGATCATGGATGGGTCGGCCATTGAGTTTGTACACGGCATCATGTCTAAGGGCGTTCGCCGTCAGGCCAGCCCGGTGTTGGCATATCAAGTGCTCGAACCAGTGGCAGTTTCTCGTGAAGGTGCGAGTGCTACGATTGCTCCGGCTGAAGGTTTGGTAATCGAATTCAACATTGATTTTGAAGATGACGCAATCGGTTCCCAGACCAAGGTTCTGGATATGCGGAATGGATCTTTTGCGAGAGAGCTTTGCGACAGCCGAACTTTCTGCCGCCGCACCGACGTCGAAGCGATGCGTGAAAATGGTCTGGCGCTGGGCGGAACTTTGGAAAACGCGGTCGTCGTTCAAGGCGCCGAAGTTCTAACGCCTGGTGGCTTTCGCCATGCTGACGAGGCGGTGCGTCACAAGATGCTGGACGCGTTAGGAGACTTGTATCTGGCGGGCGGTCCGATTCTTGGACGATTTACTGGTGATAAGTCTGGTCATTCAATGACCAACACCTTGCTGCGTAAACTCTTTGAGACACCAGGTGCTGTGCGTCCGGTCCTTTGCACACCAGAACAGGCCGCGCGCTTGCCAGGTCAAGGTCTGGTCCGCAGCGAAATTCCGCAAGTGGCTTGAAAATATCAACTTTGAAGACATTTCCCACTGAGTGCGTATAAGGCGTTTTGCACCTGAATTTTATGTGCTAGACCAAGGCCCGATTAGGGTTTAATCCCGGCCAGGAAGACGACAAGGAAGTGCGGTATGGTTGGCATCAAAGCGGCAGTCAGGTTCGCAGGAGCGATTCTTCTGGCAGCAACTTTGACGGCTTGCGGCGATTCCGGCGGCATCTTTGGAAAAAAAGGTGCGGACCGCTCCCAGAACCTTGAAGGATTTACTCCGGAACAAATTTACACCCGTGGTGAGTATGAACTCTCGCAAAATCGCTCGGACGATGCAGCGTGGTATTTCTCCGAGGTCGAGCGGCTCTACCCTTATTCGGATTGGGCCAAGCGAGCCTTGATCATGCAGGCTTTTTCGTTCCACTCGGATAAGAACTATGAGGAAAGCCGGGCGGCCGCGCAGCGATATATCGATTTTTATCCTACCGACGAAGACGCGGCTTATGCTCAGTACCTGCTGGCGCTAAGCTATTACGACCAAATTGACGAGGTGGGCCGCGATCAGGGACTTACCTTTCAGGCGTTACAATCACTGCGTACGGTGATCGAAGTCTATCCAGACAGTGAATATGCCACTTCGGCCGTATTGAAGTTTGATCTGGCTTTTGACCACCTTGCAGGAAAGGAAATGGAAATTGGCCGGTATTACCTGCGGCAGGATCATTATACGGCGGCGATTAATCGATTTCGCGTTGTAGTTGAGGATTTCCAGACCACTTCTCACACCGCCGAGGCGTTGCACAGGTTAGTGGAAGCCTATCTTTCACTGGGCCTTTATGACGAGGCGCAGTCTGCTGGTGCGATATTGGGGTACAACTATCAATCTACAGAATGGTACGAAGCCAGCTATGCATTGCTGACATCACGCGGCCTGAACCTTAAGAGCAGCGGTAACAACTGGCTCAGCACGATATATCGGCAGACCATAAAAGGTGAGTGGTTGTAACTGCCATGGTTACTGGCGTGGGACGCTAAGACCCGATGTTGCGCGCCCTTGATATCCGCGACATGTTGATCATTGACCGGTTGGAGCTGTCGTTTCAGCCGGGATTGAACGCTTTGACTGGCGAAACTGGTGCGGGCAAATCAATCCTTCTGGATTCGTTGGGCTTTGTCCTCGGCTGGAGAGGGCGTGCCGAATTAGTTCGGCAAGGTGCATCACAAGGCGAGGTCATTGCAGAATTCGAACTCTCTGCCGACCACCCTGCGCATCACATCTTAGCCGAAGCCGGTTTGCCCGCAGGCGACGAATTAATCCTGCGTCGCGTAAATACAGCCGATGGGCGCAAGACCGCATGGGTCAATGATCGCCGATGCTCTGGCGAAATTCTTAGAGCACTTTCTGAAACTTTGGTGGAATTGCACGGTCAACATGATGACCGAGGACTTTTGAATCCGCGCGGACATCGGGCAATGCTGGACGACTACGCGGGGGCTGGGGCTCAACTTGCCGCTGTTCGCTCAGCGTGGTCCGAGATGTCGCGTGCTAGGAGGGCATTGGCTGAGACTGAAACTGCCCTTGCCGCAATGCGTGCCGAAGAAGAATTCCTTCGCCACGCCGTGTCCGAACTGGACAAGCTGGACCCGCAGTCGGGAGAAGATGCAGAGCTTGATGGCCGTCGCCGTATGATGCAAGGCGCAGAACGCATCCGCGATGACGTTGCCCGCGCATTCGGTCTTTTGGGTGGAGAAGGCGCCGAGGGTACGATGGCAGAAGCAATCCGCTGGTTGGAAGGTGTATCGGACAATGCGGGTGGGCAATTGGAAGAACCCATTGCCGCATTAGGTCGTGCGATGATCGAACTCGGGGAAGCTCAAGACGGTGTCCATTCCTGCCTTCAAGCACTGGACTTCAACCCGACGGAACTGGAGGCAATCGAAGAACGCTTGTTCGCAATACGGGCGCTGGCCCGCAAGCATGACGTAGCCCCGGACGATTTAGGCGCTTTCGCAGAAACTTTGCGTGATCGTCTAAGTCGGCTTGACGCAGGCGATGACGACCTTGCAAATCATCGCGAAATGGTCGAAGCCGCGCAAATATCCTACGATACAGCTGCAGCCAAACTCGGCAATATTCGTCGCAAGGCGGCAGGACAGTTGGACGCCGCGGTAATGGCCGAGCTGGCTCCGTTGAAAATGGAGCGTGCTATTTTCCAGACTGAAATCACGCCATCTGAGCCCGGTCCCGAGGGGAACGACGCGGTCGCTTTTAGCGTCGCCACCAATCCGGGTGCCCCATCTGGGCCGCTTAACAAGATTGCTTCGGGTGGCGAACTCAGCCGCTTTTTGCTGGCACTCAAAGTCTGTTTGACTGGTGCTAACACCAATCGGACAATGATATTTGATGAAATTGACCGAGGTGTGGGCGGCGCGACAGCAGATGCGGTGGGGCGACGTTTGGCGTCGCTGGCTTTGGGTGGACAGGTTTTGGTTGTTACTCATTCGCCGCAAGTTGCAGCCCGCGCCGCGCATCATTGGCGGGTGCAAAAACAGGTAAGTAATGGACAGACTCTGTCTACTGTCTCGCATCTGACAGAATTGGATCGTGTTGACGAAATCGCGCGCATGGTTGCAGGTGACACTATCACAGAAGAAGCCCGCGCGGCAGCCCGGGCATTGCTTCAGGTCTGAAGCAATTAGGGTCGTAATTCGACTTTTCTAAAGGCGCTGACTGACTTACTAAGTGCCCAAAAAAAAGACCCAGAAAGCCAATGACCCAATCAACCCGCACCTTACTTCGCAACCAATTCAATCAGGCTGTGGCGGCTATCAAAGATGCGTGGCGGGTGATGTTGCGCCGTGGCCCCAGCCAAGTTCAGTTTTGGTTCATAGCGCTGGTTATAGGAATAGCCGCGGGTTTTATGGCGCTTGGCTTCCGAAAGGCGACGCAAGCGCTGCAAGCGTATATCTATGATACCGCTGATATACTTATGTTGCACAGCCATGCTGAAAAGCTACCGTGGCTGCTGATTCTGATCACGCCGATCATTGGCGGGTTGATCGTGGGAATCATCCTGCACAAGTTCACCGATGACGGAAGGGTCCGATCGGTTGCCGATGTAATTGAGGGCGCGGCAACGACCGACGGGCGCGTGGAAAACAAGGCTGGGATAGCATCGTTTTTTGCGTCTCTAATTACTTTAAGTACGGGTGGTTCTACAGGGCGCGAGGGACCTGTTGTCCACATGGCGGGCGTGATTTCAACTTGGGTCAGCAATCGTATCCACGCGGACGGAATCACCGGGCGTGATCTTTTGGGATGCGCAGTCGCCGCGGCGGTGTCGGCAAGCTTCAACGCTCCTATTGCTGGGGCTTTGTTCGCGCTTGAAGTGGTGTTGCGCCATTTTGCAGTTCACGCATTTGCACCCATCGTTATCGCCTCGGTCGCGGGAACGGTTATCAGCCGGCTAGAGCGCGGGGACGTGACTGAATTTATCCTGGAAACACCTGGATCGCTTCAATTCTACGTCGAACTACCTGCTTTTCTGCTTCTTGGCCTGATTTGCGGACTGGTTTCGTTGTTGCTCATGCGGTCAATATTCTTTGTCGACGATATCGGAAGTCACATTCAGGCCCGCCTATCCCTGCCAAGGTGGTTGAGACCTGCCGTTTCCGGAGCGATTCTGGGGGTTTTGGCGATTTGGTTTCCTCATATTATCGGCGTCGGCTACGAAACGACTGTCCGTGCGCTGACTGGCGATCTTGTTCTGACAACGGCGATCGTGTTTGCAGTGGTCAAAACCGTGGCCGTCGCCATTACAATGGGCGGACGTATGGGAGGGGGCGTGTTCTCTCCCTCTTTGATGATCGGCGCACTGACAGGTCTGGCCTTTGGGTTGATTGCGACAGGATTGCTGCCAGAGGTATCCGGAACTCACACGCTTTACGCATTTGCGGGAATGGGGGCGGTTGCGGCGGCCGTGCTTGGTGCCCCGATATCGACCACGCTGATCGTTTTTGAACTGACCGGGGACTGGCAGATCGGTCTGGCCGTTATGGTATCGGTTTCCATGTCGACTGCTTTGGCATCGCGACTGGTGGACCGGTCTTTCTTCCTGACCCAACTAGAACGTCGAAACGTACACTTGGCCGCAGGACCGCAGGCCTATTTACTTGCCATGCTTCGGGCCGGGACCGTAATGCGCCCTATCGATGATGCTCGGTCCATCAGTGAGGAAGAGGCGCAAAATCTGATAAAACAGGGTCTTTGCGTTGAAGCCAGCGCCACACTCGAAGCCGCGATGCCGTATTTCGACAGGGGCGACATCCCTTGCATTCCGGTCGTTATAAAAAGCCAAGATGGGGTCGAAAACCCGGTAGGAGCTTTGTACCACGTCGATGCGCTAAAGGCTTATAATCGGGCGTTGGCGGCTACAGCGGCAGAAGAGCACTCGTAATTTCAATTTTCGTATACGCTTGCGGCGTCTCCCATGTAATTGTCCCAAGCAAACCAGTAAGAGATGTGCCCAGCTACTCGCGGCAACTGTTCTCCGTTTGGCCCGGCAAGTGCTTCCTCGGTCACTTTCCAAGTATTACCCGCTTGGTCCTGTAAACCGCTATCTACTGTTCGGAAAGTATGTCTGGCGCGTTCATAGGCTCGGACGCTGCGATTTTTTGGGTTGCCTATCAACAACAAGGGTTTGTCTGCGATTGCGTCATTGATCACGGGCGTCTTTGCAAATTCTTGCAAAGGCCATGCCCGCGCTGCACCGAACTGGCGTATGGTAAAAACATAGTCCTTTTGGCGGTGTCGCGTCTGGTCGACCAGAGCCGGAAACATCAACTCGCTTGATGCAAAATAGTCTCGATAGACAACTCCCGATCCATAGTTTCGTCTATGCCCGGTTTTGAGGGACAATACCTTGGTTGTTGGATGCGAGGTTTTCCAACTGTCCCAAGTGGTAATAACCACAGGTCGCTGCTTTAGAGTAATCCCACTATCGGCCAATGGACCCACAACGGGTCTGCCAGTGTACTGATTCCAAAGGGTATTGGACGCCCGATCAAACATCAGTTTGTTTGATCGATATAAGAAACCCGACGAACCAAAGACAAAGGGCTTTCGCCGACCTGCTACATGGGTTTCAAACAGGATTCCCGAACCACACAAAGTACAATAAGCCAACGCAACAGGCACGCCGCCTATCACTTCGTTGAACATTTCGTGCCAGCCCATGATCCGCAGTGGATAAGCCCGCGCATCCCCGTTGATGGATATTCCAAAAACCAGATCGTCCCCTTTCAGATAATCTGCTTTCGAAGCCGATAGCAGGTCCGGGTTGTCAAGCGAGGGGATACCGTCCTTGGTAACTCCGCCCCAAGCAATCTCTTCCAGTCGAATTTTCATCTTGTCTCGTTGCAAGTATTCAGGCTTGAGGAACACATCAAAATTTTGGTCTATACCCAGCAGAACTTCGCGCTTGAACGGAATGAATGATGGGTGCGGAACGATCTGGCGATTACGTTCTTGCCACAACATCCACTCAAACCAGTCTGTTCCATGGCTTTGCCCTGTCAAAGCCTCCATGACTTCGGCAATTTGATCATCCCGACGTCTGGCATAACGCATGGCGGTAAGTAAGGCAGGTACGACATCCTTATTGCCACGTTGTCGAAGATAGACCATTCCGCTCTCGAATTCCGACGAACTGCCAAATAGGGTGGAACGGGTGGCTTCGAGCACTGGATCCTGCTGCGCCCAAAGCGTCCCGGGAAATACAATCCCGGCAACCAATAGCCCTGAAAAGCTCCGGCGCGAAACAGACATGACATCCTCCTTTTCGAAGTCACGTCAAGAATGCCTGTTTTGCCGCTCACTTTCACGCCACAGAAGCGTGAATGCCTTTGTGATCAGAACTCGCTTTTCGACTGTGTACTAGATTTTAGTCTGTGTATCTTCGCTGGTTTCCTGCGGTTCACTTTCCGAAGCATTCAGCGTCAACGGCGGTTCGTGGGGTTCTTCTGAAATTGGTGCCGGTGCCGTTGGAACGGGTTCTTGCAAGGTTTCTTCCGGCCCGGGCACAAGGCGGGCGGTCGGTGCGGCATCGGTTTCCATATCGGATTCCAAGTTTTTCACCGGTTCTGAAACTTGAGTGTCCAAACTGATCAAGGCGCGGCGGAAAACCAGCACATTGCGCCAATTCACGGATGAACTGGTCAAACCAGCGCGTTCTTCGCTGGGCAGCAATTCAGCGCGTTGATATTCCCAGCCTTCCTGTCCCAATTGGTTAAGCAATGTTTCGATGGAATTCGCAAACCGACCCTCGGGTGTCTTGACCCCTCTGGCCTTTGTGCCTTTCTGAGGGGCGGGGACAACTTTGTACTCATAGCGCTGCATCAATCGTTCCTGACTGCCGTGTTTCGCCAAATTAACATTTTAACAGGCTGGGGAAAGCGAACTTGGTATTTTAGAAAAATTCAGCTCGCACTGTTGCCGTGGTTCCGCGCCGCTTTACCGACCAGCGACAAGCACATTTCCGTTGCAATAGCCATATCCTGAACGGAAATCCATTCAAGTGGCCCATGAATGCACTGCATCCCGGTAAAAATATTTGGAGTCGGCGTGCCGAATTCGGTAAGACGTGACCCATCCGTGCCGCCGCGGATCGGGACGGAGATTGGTTCAATTCCCAGATCTTGACATGCCTCACGGGCCAGTTCGACGGGGGTCATATCGTTTTCCAGCCAGTAACGCATGTTGCGATATTGGTGTGAAATATCGCAGGTGATTTGGGCGCGGGGTTCTGTGGCTTGCACCGTGGCACAGACCTGCCTAACAAGTTCACCTTGCGCCTCAAGCGCGTCCATCTCGAAATCTCGCAAGATCAACTTGATTTCCATTTCTGACGAACCGCCACTCATTCCGACAATATGAATGAAACCTTCGCGTCCGTCGGTCACTTCGGGCGTCATTGTAACCTGAGGTAAAGTCTGCACAATCTTGGCTGCTAAGTGCGTAGCGTTGACCAGTTTACCTTTGGCCAGGCCGGGATGGATCGAAACACCTTTTATCCTGATAACAGCCCAATCTGCCGAAAAACTTTCATAGACGATTTCACCCACATCTTCTCCATCCAGTGTATAGGCGAAATCAGCCCCCAGATCCTTGGGCAGTCGTTCTGTCACGCCACGTCCGATTTCTTCGTCCGGAGTAAAGGCGAGGCGGATCGGGCCATGAGAGATATCTTTGTTTTCAAGCAAG
>NZ_JBXWSJ010000050.1:0-23659 GCF_059613365.1 Ruegeria sp. BHSA163 | reverse complement strand
TGTACCAAAAGAATCGAGAAATGCCTGTGTTTGACCCGTCAATGTCGTATCGAGCATAATTTTCCTCCCTCGTTTCATCCTAATTCGAACACTCTAGGAGAACCGCACCATCAAGAGCCAGCGTTTTAGCTAAATGCTGCCAAACCTAATATCATGGGCTCAAGCAATCATTCGTTACGGAACTGCGCTCACAAGCCTAATTAGCGTCAGTATTGGGCTCAGAGTGGTCGTTTGCTGCGCGGCGACATGAGCGACCGCTCTGCAGATGGTGTGGATGGCTCCTGCTCCATCGGCGTCGCGATGCGCCATAGTGCAGGTGATGTCATCAGCGAGAGAGGAGCCACCCCATGCAAGTTACCACCATTGGCCTGGATCTGGCCAAGAATGTCTTTCAGGTTCACGGCGTCACTGAGGTGGGCGAGATCGTCTTCAACCGTTCGCTTCGGCGCGCGCAAATGCATCGTTTCTTTGAGGGCCTGCCGCCTTGCCTGGTCGGAATCGAAGCGTGTGGGACGAGCCATTACTGGGCGCGGGAGATTGCAACGCTCGGACACGAGGTGCGCCTGATCCCGCCGGCCTATGTGAAGCCCTATGTGAAGCGTGGCAAGTCGGATGCGATCGATGCCGCAGCGATCTGCGAGGCGGTGACACGGCCGTCTATGCGGTTCGTGGCGATCAAGACGCCGGACCAGCAAGCGGTCCTCGCGCTGCACCGTGTACGGGACCTGATTGTCCGTCAGCGGACGCAGATCGTGAACATGCTCCGCGGTGTGCTGGCCGAATTTGGGATTGTTGTTCGGCAAGGCGCCGGCCACGCCATAGCCTTTGCGAAGCATTGTTTTGAAGGCGTTGAACAGGACTTGCCGGACCCGGCCCGGGATATCGTGACCAATCTCAGCCACCAGCTCGTGGCTCTGCACCGCCGGGTACTCTGGTACGGTCGTCAGTTGAACCGGGCTGCACCCCTTGATGCGCGCGTCGCCCGCCTGCGGACGATCCCCGGCGTCGGACCGATCACCGCCTCCGCCATCGTCGCCTCGATCGGGGACGGGCGTCAGTTCTCAAACGGGCGCAGCCTCGCGGCCTGGCTCGGCCTCACACCGCTCAACCGATCGAGTGGCGGTAAGGAACGTTTGGGACGCATCTCGAAGATGGGAGACCGCTACATCCGCCGATTGTTGGTGCTCGGCATGACGTCCCGGATCAAGCAGATCAGACACCGACCTGATCAATTCGATCCTTGGTTCTCCGAAATCCTTGAACGTAAGCCCGCAAAGCTGGCAGCCGTCGCAATGGCCAACAAAACGGCGCGGATCATCAGGGCGGTGCTGACGCGCGAGCAGGACTACAAGGTCAGAACCGCGTAACGACTGAAAGGATCAACCAAATAACAAGACGCAGGATGTGATGGACATGGTCAGCCCAACGATCAAGACACACCGTGCCTTGTCCCGGACCTCACGTGTCCGCTCTGCAGAATGGGACCCTGTCTGCGGAACCCATCAGGGCCAGCGGTCAGACGCAGCGCGCAAACAGGCCGGACACAAGGCCGCTTCTGACCAAACACCCCTCACGGAAAAAGTCTTGCTTTGCAGGAGCCATCCACACAGGACAAAGCTGCAGTTTAATCACGAGCGCAAAGAAACGGATAATGGGCTGCATGCTAAGCAGCAAATTGAGTGATTTAGGGGCTCGTCTTAATATACTTGATTGGCGATCGTTTAGTTATGGACCGGTGCAACGAACCACTCTGTCCACATTAAGACAAGTTCTTCTGACAAGACCGACAAGACCATGGCGAGCGTGAGAAAGAAATCATATTGCGTCTATAACGCGCCCACCTTTCATGTGTTGATATTGATCAAAGCTATTCGGCTTTAAACTTGCGATGCAAATTTGAATAAATAGGGAGGAATTTGTCATGAAGCTCGTCAAGTCTCTTACGAACGCCTTGCCCATTCTAAGACAATCAGCGTTGGGATCCATTGCTACTGCTCAGGAGTGGCTACCTACCGAAGGGGCGCTTTCCAATGCGTACCCTGGAAAAGCTTACTCTCCGTATGCCCAGCGCGTGTTCCCGAAGCGCCCGCTTTGGGGTAACAGGAGCGGTCGCGTTATTGGGATGCTTCTGGCATCCGCAAATAGATTCAATCCGCTGAATGAAGGATGCAACTCCCGCCTCGTTCACTCGGGAGTTTGTGCTCGAATTGCGCGGAAGATGCTTCGATTTTTTATGCCATGGCTGCAAGGGCGGACTATTTTACCAAGTGAGTGCAGCAATCTTTGCGAACCCAACTAAAATCTACATTCCTACCCAAGCGACACCAGTCAGAGGGCTGCGCGAGGGCTGCGCGAGGGCTGCGTTTCGGTCTCGACGGGCCGGCGGGTGTGCATGCGGGCAACGTTTCTCATGTCTGCACCCAGAGTTTGTAATCGTCGGCTTTGAGTTTCGGGTGCCGCCCCCAATTGTACAAATGGTCGAACAGGTCATCCAAAGACGGATCGGGAAGTGCAACCTCGTTCTCAATGCCGTGGTAGAGAACACCGTCTTTCCAGTATCCCAAATCGTAATAGTCGGGACCTTCGTCTTCTTCATCTATACGCGGGTCATCGTTGTCACGGAACAGACCGAACACAGCGCCTGCCATTATCCGTTCCAGCATGGCATCGGTGTCATTGTCCCAGTTGGTTGGATGAATTGAGAAACGGTCGTGTTCGCCATCTGCTGAGTCTAACCGATATACTGGGTCCAGCGAGTAGGGGTCTTCCTCGTTAATTTCTAGTTCCTCTCGCCGCTTTCTGCATTCGTTTTGCAGTTTAACTAAAAGATCGATGGCGTAGGTTGCGGCAGCGAAAGCCTTACCCACTTCATCATCGTCCATTTTGTCCCACTTTGCCGTGTCGCCTGCGTCTTCGATAAAATCTGAAGCGAATTGTAACTTTCCCTCGAGAGTCTTTAATTCTGCCGCATCATCGCCATAGTTATGGACAAAACCTACCAAGCGAGGTTTCCCACGGGCCGTCAATCCTTCGGCGCGGCGTTTATCGCGCAATGCCTGCACACGACATCTGCTGCTGCAATAGATGGCGCGGGCGTTGGTAATGGCGTTTTCGCATTTAGGGCAGGTTTTACTCATTACCCTTTACCTTTCAAGCGTTACACATCACGTGAAACGGTACGTAGTTTCCGTTTGTCGTTACACAAGAGCGCGCAACACTTCTATCCAAAAATCTCTCAAACTCAAAAGCGCGGTTTCCGCGTTTTTCAATGAGGGCAACAAAGTTGGTAACGGAAGTGATGCCGTCAATCTTTGCGTAACCTTGGCCTGATACGCAGTTGTCAGGCTTTTTTGCGTCGACGGTAACCGCTCGCTAGTTCCTCAACTAAAAAAACTCTCGGGCTTGTGAATAAAAGCGGGTAGTGGCTGTTCGATACCGCGCCATCAAGTAAACGCGCCGCAAGACACATTTGGTTTTAGGGTTCCATAGTCTTGCATAAATGACTTTGATGCTGCTGCGCCTAACCTGAATTGTTAGACGCCTGGTGAAAGTCAGCTCCCCTTTTTTGGTAGGGCTAGGTTTCAAAACGTTGTTCGGTTAATTTACCAAGTTTCAGATTGTTTGCGACATTCATCGTGTTTTCGCTCTTTTTGCAATGGGCTAAGAGGTCCGAGGCACACTTTAACAGCCTTGAGCGAATCGAAGAGACGGCCCAACCACATCATCGTGGCGATGGAGTCCCTCACTTGGGGTGTTAGGTCATATTGTGCCTCGGGATTGGTGTTTCTGGGCACTGTATGTGCGGCGAAATCACCAAGCAAAAGGTCCCAATTCGCAAATTCGAATTGGTCTTGCCGATGTTCGATTGTTTTTTACAAACCACCGATTGGTAAACTTCGAAACAAATCTGTTGAACCCAAGCCGCGATCGAAAAAATATGTGTGATATTTGAGTTTAATCGCCTTGCATCGTGATCCTGCCAACGTGCAATTTGTAGGCGCCGCGTCGTAAGGTTGTGTGCGTTGACGGCCGACACAGGATATTGTCACCAGACATGCAAAAAAAACACATCAGATGGAACACCAAAGGTTCGGGCCCGGTGCGAGCATTGGGGGCTATGTCCGGTACCTCGCTTGACGGAGTGGACGCTGCGGTTGTCGTGACGGATGGTGAGTCGATTTTTGGCTTTGGCCAAACCGGCTATCGGGCTTATTCGGACTCCGAGCGAGCAACTCTTAGGGCCGCTTTGGAACGTTGGCATGGACCTGAAGTTGATGCTGCAGCGCTAATGGTTACACAGGCCCATGCCGAGGTGCTTTCGGAATTCGAGGATGTCGAGTTGATTGGGTTTCACGGTCAGACGCTTGCACACGAACCGCGCGGTCGTGGAACATTGCAGGTTGGCGACGGGTTGGGGCTTGCCCAGGCTTTGGGTCTGCCAGTTGTTTGGGACTTTCGCAGCGACGACGTTGCTCTGGGTGGCGAGGGAGCACCTCTTGCACCGTTTTTCCATTTTGCTTGCGCGAAATGGATTGGTGCCGAGGAGCCATTGTGTTTCCTGAACCTTGGTGGAGTCGCAAATCTCACATTTGTAAACCCGTCATTCGATAACCCAGAAGAACCCGGCGCTTTGTTGGCATTTGACACAGGGCCAGCAAATGCGCCGGTGGACGACCTGATGCAGAAGCGCCTTGGATTGCCCATGGACAGAAACGGCGAGACGGCTCGTGGCGGCGATGTAGAAACCGGCGCTTTGGAATTATTTCTAGCTGAGCCGTATTTTTCTCGGATGCCTCCTAAGTCTCTGGATCGGAATGATTTTTCAGAAATGATTGAATTGGTCAAAGAGCTTAGCAATCCCGATGCAGTGGCTACACTCACAGCAATGTGCGCAGCGGCCGTTGTTCAGGGGATGGAGCATTGCCCAAAGGCACCCAAACGCGTGCTGGTGACAGGTGGAGGGCGGCACAACCCGGTTCTAATGGAAATGTTACGCGTGTCGCTGGATTGTCCGGTGTTGCCGGTCGAAGCAGTGGGCCTGGATGGAGATATGCTTGAGGCTCAGGCCTTTGCCTATCTGGCAGTGCGCGTCGCCCGCGGTATGCCAACCTCATGCCCGGGCACTACAGGAGTTAAAGCTCTGGTTGGGGGTGGGACCGTCAGCGCTCCAGAGCGTGCATATAATCAGCGGTAAATTCCGAATACCCATTAGACGTGGACTTCAAATGCTGATGCGTCCATTTGTGAAGCTCAGGCAACTGATGGAATGGAACGTTTGGAAACGCGTGGTGTTCCGCATGATAGGGCATGTTCCAGGCAAGAAAACGGATCACCTGATTGGTGAATGTGGTTCGGGAATTTTCTAGCATGTTGGCAACTGGCGGGCAGAGGCCATGCTCTGCTAAAAGATAAATGCGTAGAAACGGCTGGCCGAGAAGTACAGGCGCGAGCCACAAATAAAAGAGCGCCGGTGAGAAAAACAAGCTAAAGCCCGCAAACACGTATAAGACCAAGATTATTCGGGCCTCGATCCTGATTTCGCGATAGCGACGCTTTGGCAGGTATTCAGTTCCTATCTGGCCCAACGCGTTCTTGGCGAGCGTAATCATCATACCAGACCAGTAGTGCCACCCGCTGAGGTAGACGAACATGTTGCGCCAATTGTCAGGTCTGGGCTTGCCGCCCAGTTCCGGATCCTTTTGCGGATGGTTCGTCCACTTATGGTGCGCAAGGTGGAAATACCGAAACCATGTAAAAGGCAGGCAGATTGGGACGGAAACAAAATGCCCCACAACTTCGTTGAGCCATTCCGATTTGAATGGCGTTTTATGAGTACACTCATGGCTGAGCGTGAACAGGAACACCAAGAGTATTCCTTGAGGCAACATAAGCAGAGGCCAAAATGGTATTTTTAGAAAAATGCCGGTACTGGTTAAGCTCAGTAGCGCAAGGTAGGCAGCAAGGTGCTTTAATCCAACAACGTTTGAACGTAGCTGCAGTTGATCTTTCGCTTCGGTAGGAATTGCGGCTATCAGGGCGCGATGATCCATGGATTTAAGCACGCGGAATGTCAAAATCTGGTTTGGCCAGTTCGAAGCCGCCGAATTCGAATCCAGGCGAAACCGCACAACTGACAAGCGTATATTTCCCGGTGCTGCGTGCGGCTTGCCAATGACCTTTCGGGACAATCAATTGGGGGAACCCTTGGTCAAGGTCTGGCGTTAAAACGTGGTCATGTGCGGGGCCTTGACCCGTTTCGCTAATTGACAAAATCAACGGCGCCCCTACGTGAAACAACCAGATTTCGGTGGCGTCGACCTTGTGCCAGTGGCTTCGCTCGCCCGCCTGCAGCAGAAAATAAATACATGTGCCAGTCGCGCGACCGGGATTATCAGCTCTCCATGTTTCGGAAAACCAGCCACCTTCGGGATGACGTTGCAGGTTCAGACGTTCGATGATTTCTTGTGCTGTCATTTCGGGCTCTTTAGCATGGTCGCGTTTATAAACGAGGCTGCATTATCAGGTATGGCATTTGTAGCCCCGGACCATATGTTTACTGCATGACCCTAACGATCCCATTTGACAACAGTTATGCACGTTTGCCGAACGCATTTTACGCGCGCCAAGCACCTGTGCCTGTCCAGGCACCCCGCCTTATTGCCTTTAACGCCGATTTGGCGCGCATCATGGGGGTATCGCCCGGGGACGTTCAGGAAATGGCCGAGGCTTTTGGTGGAAACAAAATTCCTGATGGTGCCGAACCTTTGGCCCAGTTGTACTCAGGACATCAGTTTGGGCACTACAACCCACAATTAGGCGATGGTCGCGCCGTGTTGCTGGGTGAAACAGTTGGATCAGACGGGGTTCGACGGGACATCCAACTGAAGGGATCAGGACCCACTCCGTTTTCCCGACAAGGTGATGGTCGAGCGTGGCTGGGACCGGTTTTGCGTGAATATGTTGTGTCCGAAGCAATGCACGGATTGGGTATTCCGACGACGCGCGCATTGGCTGCGGTGGAAACAGGCGAATTTGTGCTGCGCGAACGCCCGCTACCCGGAGCTGTTCTGACCCGCGTGGCCCAAAGCCATCTTCGGGTTGGTACGTTTCAGGTTTTTGCGGCCCGCGGGCAATTGGACAGTCTGCAAAAACTGACGGAATATGCCGTATCGCGCCACTATCCTGATGCCGACGGACCAATGGGGTTACTTCGGTCCGTCCGGGATACGCAGGTAAACTTGATTACACTCTGGATGGGCGTTGGTTTTATTCATGGGGTAATGAACACCGACAACTGCTCGATAGCTGGTGAGACAATCGATTATGGCCCTTGCGCGTTCATGGACAGTTACCATCCAAACACCGTTTTCAGCTCGATTGACCAAATGGGGCGTTATGCCTACGCGAACCAGCCGGACATCGCCGTTTGGAACATAGCTCAACTGGCGACTGCTTTGATCCAGCAAATGCCAGACAAAGAGGCCGCTGTTGAGGAGGCGACAGGTATTGTTCACGCTATGCCAGATTTACTCCAGCAAAAGTGGCTTGATCGCTTTCGTGCAAAGATTGGTCTGACGAACCAAAAAGACGGGGATTTGGAACTTATTTCCGGCCTCTTGACCAGGATGGCAAACAATCAAGCCGACTTCACCAATACATTCCGGGCGCTTGGCACCGAGCAAGCGCGAGATCAGTTCACTGACCCTAACGTTTTCGATGACTGGTCTGAAAGCTGGAGGCAACGAATTCGTCACGAAGAAGACCCATCAAGCGTGATGTTGAAGGTAAATCCAGCGTTCATACCGCGCAATCACCGTGTAGAAGAAATGATCGAAGCGGCAGTGCAAGGCGACTACACTCTGTTCCACCGGTTAAATTCGGTTCTGGCTCTTCCATACAGCGATAACCGTGAGGCAGCTGATCTAAAACGCCCTCCTACCGAAAATGAAATTGTTCAGGCGACGTTTTGCGGAACTTAGTCAGGGCTTCGGTTGGTATTCACTGCGGGGGTAAAATCTGCGACATTTTGTGGAAACTATTCAGAACGGAACTTGTGCCCAAATGACGTCTGCGCCGACTTTGCGACTGGCCAGCTACAATATCCAAAAATGCGTTGGCCTTGATTTTCGCCGACAGCCGCAGCGTATCATGCAAGTGCTGGATGGATTGCAGGCAGATATTGTCGTTCTGCAAGAGGCTGATAAACGATTACCCCCGCGTCCGGCTGCCCTTCCGCATTTCATGCTGGACGAGGCGGGTTGGCAGATCGTTGACCTGGGCGGGGCAGGCAGCCTGGGTTGGCATGGCAATGCGGTCATTTGGAGAGGGCAGGGCATTGAGGTGAGGGAAACCGGCCATCATGAACTGCCGGGCTTCGAACCTCGCGGCGCCGTGAGGGTAGAGTTTGAAACCCAGATAGGACCGCTGCGGGTAATGGGAATGCACTTGGGCCTGCTGCACGCGTCGCGCCGACAGCAAATCACCCATATCCGACGCTTTGATGCCGATTTGGATCAGATGCCGACCGTTTGGGCCGGGGATTTTAATGAGTGGTCGCGTCAACCCGTTCTTGATCATTTGGCCCCAGATATGCAGTTTCTGCCACCCGTACCCAGCTTTCCTGCGGCTCAGCCGCTTGGCGCTTTGGACCGCATAGCCTTGGGGCAGGGCCTAGAGGCCAGCGGACATGGCGTGCATGATGCCCGACCCGCGCATATCGCTTCGGATCATCTGCCAGTATGGGCGGATCTAAAAAGAGGCCCATGAACTTCTGGTGGACGCGATCGAAATCGACTGTGGTGAAACCAGAACATACATATTAAGACAGAATCCCGAATAATCCCGAGGATCCGAATGTCCGACACGATCATCGCCCGTTGCGAAGCCAAAGGCCTTCGTATGACAGGTCAACGCCGAACCATTGCGCATGTGCTACAGCAGAGCGAGGATCACCCGGATGTCGAGGAACTTTACGCCCGTGCTTCTGCTGAGGATTCAGGAATATCCATCGCGACTGTTTATCGCACGGTTAAACTGTTTGAAGAGGCAGGGATTCTCGAGCGCTTGGAATTTGGCGACGGTCGCGCCCGGTACGAAGATGCGGAACGCGATCACCATGACCATTTGATTGACGTGCAGTCCGGCGAAGTGATCGAGTTCGTGGATCCTGAAATAGAAGCCTTGCAGGAAAAAATCGCAGCCAAGCTGGGGTATAAGTTAAAGGGCCATCGGTTGGAACTTTACGGTGTACCGCTGGACAAGGATTGATTCATTGAGAAAAGCGATGGGTAGCATCATTTTAATTCATTGAGCTTGCTGCAATACCGCTTGTCGCATTTTGCCATATAAGGTTCTTGTGCCCCTGAGATGTCGGATTCTAGGCATAACAACTTGGGCACTTTGATGGACAATGTAAAAGGCATATTGCTGATCGTCGCTTCTATGGCGGCCTTTTCGCTTGAAGACATGTTTATCAAGCGTTTGCTGGATAGCGTTTCAACAGGGCAGATCATGGTTGTTTTGGGCGTGGTCTGAGGGCTTTTATTGACGGCACTGTCCATTGCAACACGCAAGCGAATCTTCGACCCTATGGCGTGGCAAGTTTTGCCTTTGGCCCGGGCGGCTTCCGAAGGCCTCGGTGCTATTGCTTTTGTGACCGCGTTGGCGGTGGTCGAACTGTCAACCGTAGCGGCGGTGTTTCAGGCGACGCCTTTGGCGGTAACTATGGGTGCGGCTCTTTTTTTGGGCGAACAGGTTGGATGGCGTCGTTGGTGCGCGATTGGTGTCGGGTTTATTGGTGTCATGATAATCATCCGACCCGGACTGGCGGGCTTTCAGCCCGAGGCTCTTTTCGTTGTTGCGAGCGTGGTCGCCATTGCCGCACGCGACCTCATCACACGGAAACTGGATAGTCGCGTGGCTACGTCTGTTGTTGCTTTGCAAGCCTATGTTGCAGTCGGTGTAATTGGTGTGATTTTGGCGAAATTCTCTGCTCAACCATTCACTCCGATCCAATCTGACCAGATCGGGTTCTACATTGGCGCAATCGGGTTCGGAGTATTGGGATATTGCGGAATCGTGGTTGCCATGCGGACAGGAGAGGCCTCAGCTTTGACACCCTTCCGCAACACCAGATTGGTTTTTTCGATCGCTGCAGGAATGCTCATGTTTGGTGAGCGTCCGGATTTGCTGACTTTGACCGGTGCGGTGTTGATTATTGGGTCTGGGATTTACACGTTTTTTCGCGAGCGCAAGCTGGCGCAAGCGTTCTTGGTTTCGGGCTGACGGCTCGTTGCGGGAAAGAGCAATCGGCATGTTGCTACCGCAAACGGTCGGAATGTGTTGATGTTAGCGATAACAAAGCTGGTTTACTTTTCGCCCGGTGGTGCTATGAGGCATGCAACCGAAGGCATCTTTAGGGATCGGGATCATGAGCACAATTATCGACATCCACGCACGCGAAATTCTGGACAGCCGGGGAAACCCAACCGTCGAGGTCGATGTGATTTTGGAAGACGGCACCATGGGCCGCGCCGCCGTACCATCGGGTGCATCTACTGGAGCTTATGAGGCGGTCGAAAAACGCGATGGCGACAAGTCGCGCTATCTGGGCAAGGGCGTGCTAGAGGCGGTGGCTGCCGTAAATGGCGAGATTGCCGAGGAACTGGTTGGTTTCGACGCCACCGAACAAGTGGCAATCGATACCGCAATGATCGAGCTGGACGGAACAGAGAACAAAGGCCGTCTGGGCGCCAATGCAATTTTGGGCGTATCGCTTGCGACTGCCAAGGCTGCTGCGGACTTTACGACTCAGCCGCTGTACCGTTACGTCGGAGGCACTTCGGCGCGTATTTTGCCCGTACCCATGATGAACATCATCAATGGCGGTGAACACGCGGACAACCCAATCGACATTCAGGAATTTATGATTATGCCGGTTTCGGCCGCGAATATCCGCGAGGCCGTGCGCATGGGGTCCGAAGTCTTTCACACCCTAAAAAAAGAGTTGTCAGCGGCAGGACTGGCAACTGGTGTCGGGGATGAGGGTGGTTTCGCCCCAAATATCGCCTCTACCCGCGAGGCTTTGGATTTCATCCTCAAGTCAATTGAAAAGGCGGGATTTAAGCCGGGTGAAGAAATCCATCTGGCGCTGGATTGCGCCGCGACCGAGTACTACAAAAACGGGAAATATGTTCTGTCCGGTGAAGGCAAAAGCCTGACTTCAGAGGAAAATGCGGAATATCTTTCTGCATTGGTCAATGACTATCCGATTATCTCGATCGAAGATGGCATGTCCGAAGATGACTGGGATGGCTGGAAAGCTCTTACAGACGCTATTGGAGGACAAGTACAACTGGTGGGGGACGACTTGTTTGTCACCAATCCGACGCGTCTGGCCGAAGGGATTGAACGTGGGTGCGCAAACTCGATGCTGGTCAAGGTTAACCAGATCGGTTCGTTGACCGAGACACTGCGTGCAGTCGATATGGCCCACCGCGCGCGCTTTACGAACGTCATGTCGCATAGGTCCGGCGAAACTGAGGATGCAACGATTGCGGATTTGGCCGTTGCAACTAATTGTGGTCAGATCAAAACAGGTTCTCTGGCGAGGTCCGACCGACTGGCGAAGTACAACCAGCTGATTCGGATCGAGGAGTCATTGGGCGAAGTCGCTGAATACGCTGGTGCTTCTATTCTGAAACGCTGATCTAATTTATTTCTCATCGAGAAACCGGCCCATGCACGTGCGGGCCGGTTTTTTATTGTTCGCGTCTCAGCGGAAATGGACCTGCAATCCCGAAAACTTCTGAGAAGATTGGCTGCTGCGGAAATATTTCGGTACACTTGAAGTTAGCCGCTTTGATATAGGAACCATTCTTACCTGGAACACGATTAACAATTCATTTCGAGGACATTTAGATGACTACGATGAAGCGAATATTTGGGCTTACGGCCCTTTACCTTCTTCCCCAGGCAACCTTGGCCGGCCCCCCGCCCGAAGCAGTATGCGAGCGGATGGTTGCGGATGATCCCAGCGGCCAGATCACGATGGAGGAGTGCCTGTGTACCTACCAGGTTGCCGATCAGGTTCTGGACGACGACATTAAAGAACTGCTTTTGATGCTTGGTACACAGGCAACAACAATACCGAAAAGTTAAAGCAGCTACCAAATCCGGATCGCGTCAGTAAGCAATTCAGCAGAATGGAGCGGGCAATGAAGCAGAATTGTTTGTGACTTAGGCCAAAGAGTACGAATTACCGGATTTGTTCAAAATATTTTTCCTATCGAGCGATTATGTGTGAACTTGTTCCTATTTGACTAAGCTTGGATCGTTTATTCTGACTGTATTGCAGAAAGGAGAACGCGATGTCTGCTTCAAGAATCCTTCTCGTAATTTCAATACTTTCCGTTGGAATTCTGACCGCATGTGCAGGTCCAGGCACCTATCCGATAACAGGCATGGAGGTGTCGCAAAATGATCCAGTTCAGGAAATGTACAATCCGGGTCTAATATTCCGCGGTGAATCCCGCTAAAACCTTTTGCTCATTAGCATATAACGGTCACGAGGTTTGAAACCCGAACGTAGATAAAGGCTTTGCGCTGTTTCGTTGGCGCGATCCACTTCCAGGTGCAAAGCCGTCAACCCGGCTCCTGACAGTGCTTTGGGGAGATCGTGCAAAACTTCGGTGGCGATACCACGTCCGCGGACAGCAGGCCGAATGTAAATCTCGTCGACAAATGCATCCATTCCGCCAAATTCTACTGACCAGCCGAAAGTTATGATTATGTACCCTAGAGGTGCGCGGCTTGGACCGATCAAGTAGATGCATCCATGCGGAATACCTTCCAGTAAGGGCAGAATCGCCTTTTGCTGTTTGTCTTGGTCCTGGTCGATGCCGTGCTCGGCGTGGAAAGCTGTTACCAGGTCCATCAAGCGATTTAAGTCTTCTGGGCGGGCAAGCTTCAACGCGGCGCTCATAGTCGCGCCAGCCGTTCTGTAAGCAGTGCAAAAAAACCCTCGGCATCCACTTCACCCATGAACATTGCGTTCGGTGGATGTTTGGTTACGCGCCACCAGTCGGCCACTGTCATTCCCATCGTCAATTCAGACTGGGTTTCGATCTGCACATTGATATGTCGGCCCGAAAAAAGGTCGGGCCGTATCAGATAGGCTGTGACACATGGGTCATGTAATGGCGCCCCTTCAGAACCGTATTTTTCCTTGTCGAACCTCTCGAAAAAATCGGTCATCTCAGCCACAGCGTGCCCGACTTTTGAATTCAAGGCGCGAAAGGCCTCATTTCGTTTTTGTGTAACCAGCGCATCGTGGGTGACATCCAGCGGCATGACTACAATGTGCGCACCTGAATTGAACACAACTTCAGCCGCTTCTGGGTCAACGTAAATATTGAATTCGGCGGCAGGGGTAATGTTGCCAACTTCAAAATAAGCCCCTCCCATAAGTACGATTTCCTGAACGCGGTCGACGATATCCGGGGCCTTTTGAAAGGCCGTGGCGATATTCGTCAGTGGACCCAGCGGGCACAGTGTAACAGTCCCCGAATCATGCGCATGCAGTGTTTCGATAATAAAATCAACCGCATGTCCATCTGCCAGCGGCATCTGCGGATCTGGTAGGACTGGTCCATCAAGGCCAGTTTTGCCATGAACATGCTCAGCCGTCACCAACTCACGGTTCAGGGGACGGTCGCACCCTGCATAAACAGGAATGTGGGTATGATCAGCAAGTTCACAAACAATTCGCGCATTCTTGGCGGTAAGTTCCAGTGGCACATTACCTGCCACAGCGGTGATGCCGAGAACCTCGATTTCCTCCGGGCTTGCCAGCGCTAAAAGGATTGCGACGGCGTCGTCTTGTCCGGGGTCGGTATCTATGATGATTTTGCGCGGTGCCATGCTTTGTCTCCGGGGTCTTGAAGGGCGGACACTCGCAAGTGCCATCGTCCTTGTCCAGTCTGTTCAAGCGTCGGATATCGCCTGCACAGGCGGGAGTTTGCCGTTGGCGCGATGCTCTTCGGTTTTCACCTCATCCCAAAGCGCATCCATTTCTTCTAACGTGCTGTCTGAAGGCATCTTTCCGTGATCGGCCAGTCTCGCCTCGACCTGTTCGAACCTACGGGTGAACTTGGCATTGGTTCGGCGCAAGGCCGCTTCGGGTTCGATTCCCAGATGGCGGCCAAGGTTCACAATTACAAACAAAAGATCGCCGAATTCGTCTTCGAGAGCATCCGAATCCATGCTGTTCCGGGCTTCCTCGAGTTCGGCTGCCTCTTCGGTGATTTTGGCCAGCACATGGCTGGTGTCTGGCCAATCAAAGCCCACACGCGCCGCCCGTTTTTGCAGCTTATGCGCTCGAAGAAGGGCAGGCAGATTGGCGGCGACACCGTCCAACGCGCCCTTCTGTTCCTTGCCTGCACGCTCCGCCGCTTTAATAGTTTCCCAGTCGCGCGTCTGTTGATCGGCAGATTTTTCTCGAGACTCATGGCCGAACACATGCGGATGGCGCGTAACCATCTTGTCAGACATTGTGCGCACGACGTCTTGAAAGGTGAAATGTCCCGCTTCTTCAGCCATTTGGGCATGGAAAACCGATTGGAATAGCAAGTCACCCAGTTCACCTTTCAGTTCGTCCCAAGCCTGCCGGTCGATAGCGTCTGCTACCTCGTAAGCTTCTTCGATCGTGTAAGGCGCAATAGTGGAAAAGTCTTGTTCAATGTCCCACGGACAACCGGTTTTCGGATCACGCAGGCGGCGCATAATTTCCAATAGACGCTCGATACCTGCTTCGCTGTCGTGGATCAGCGGATTTTCAACCATTGCGAACCCTTTCGTTCCGGTGTCAGATGCATCAATTCCGCAGTAAAGATCAGGAGTCCAGCCTTGATGCCCGTCTTGAGCCGAATTGCAAACAACGCGGCCGTTTGTAGGTCATCGACATACCAGGATAACTCGCTAAGTTGCGTCGCCCCGGGATGCAACTTTTTCGATGAGGTCGAAGCCGTCGGTTTCAGAAACCCAACGCAGCTGGGCAAAAGCGTACAGCCTTCGGGCTGATTTCACAGATGAATAGGACCCTAGGGAAATGTCACTAGAAGATTCTAAGAAATTCGTGGACGAGGCATTCACCAATCCCGAGCTAAAGGGGTTGTCTCATGAAAACACGTTCGGCGGGGCAACTTCGTTTCTACGCCGCCTTTACACCAAAGATCTGGCCGGGGTGGATATTGCAGTTACAGGTGTGCCTTTTGATCAGGCCGTTACCAATCGCCCAGGCACGCGGCTAGGTCCACGTGCGATCCGTGAGGCCAGTACATTGCAATCACCTGATGAGCCTTATGGCTGGCCTTTCAATGCTTTGAGCGACTTGGCAATCGTTGACTATGGCGACATCGCTTTCGATTATGCAAATATTCCTGCCTTTCCTGACACTTTGACAAACCATATCCGAACCATATTGGAGGCCAATGTCGCGTCCGTCACCTTGGGCGGTGATCACTACATCAGCTTCCCGATTTTGAAGGCTTATGCCGAGAAATTCGGACCGATGTCCTTGCTTCAATTCGACGCTCATACTGACACATGGGCAGATGACAACATGGAACGTGTGGATCATGGAACCATGTTTTACAAAGCAGTTAAGTCAGGGATTGTGGACCCAGCCCGGTCGGTTCAAGTCGGCATACGGACCAATAATGAAGATACGCTTGGGGTAAATATCATCGACGCGCGTGAAGTTTATGAGGCCGGACCAGCCGCAGTTGCAAAAAAGATCAAAGGCATTCTAGGTGGCCATCCAGTTTACCTCAGCTTTGACATTGACTGCCTTGATCCAGCCTTTGCACCAGGAACCGGCACCCCTGTTTGGGGAGGGCTCAGTTCCATTCAAGCCCAAATCATTCTTCGCGACGTTGCTGGCATTAATATAAAGGGCGGGGACGTTGTTGAAGTCTCGCCTCCGTTTGACACATCTGGTGCAACCGCGGTTGCGGGAGCACATGCTGCCACTCAGATTATTTGCCTTCTTGGTTGGAACAAGCTGACATAGCGGCATAAACATTGACAATTTATGCGCTTGTTCGACCAAGCCTTAACTATTGGTTAGCCATGAGTTGGGTATCGCTGATGAAAAGCGGTCAGCCCGGACAGGAGAGATTATGACAACGACCAAATTCAACCAACCGATCAGTGGAAACGATTTGGCACGGTTCTCCGGGCCGAACACGTTCATGCGTTTACCGCAGGCTTCCTCGCTTTCCGGGCTGGATGTTGCAATACTGGGTATCCCGATGGATATCGGTACTTCATGGCGGTCTGGCACTCGGTTCGGGCCGAAACAAATTCGCAGTGAAAGCGCAATGATCAGGCCGTACAACATGGCTACTTCTGCTGCCCCGTTTGAAAGTCTGCAAATTGCGGACATAGGGGATTTGGCGATCAACACATTTTCGCTAACCGACAGTCTGTCAATCATAAAGGAAAGCTATGAAGGGATTCTGGAACAGGGCGTAATCCCTGTGGCCATGGGCGGGGATCACTCAATTACCTTGCCGATCTTGCGAGCAATTGCAGCCAAGCACGGACCTGTCGCATTAGTTCATGTAGACGCACATGCGGATGTAAATGATGAGATGTTCGGTGAAAAAGAAGCTCATGGCACCGTTTTCAGACGCGCTTACGAGGAAAAGCTGATCGACCCGGACAGAACCTTTCAGATTGGGATTCGCGGTTCCGGTTACGCGGCCAGCGACTTTACCGAGGCGCAGGGGTGGGGATTCCGCCATTTTCCAGCGTGGGAGTTGTGGCAGCAGAACCTGACGGAGATTGGATCACAAATCCGCAAGACAATCGGAGACCATCCGGTTTATATCACCTACGACATCGACAGTCTGGACCCAGCCTATGCGCCGGGAACTGGAACCCCAGAGATCGGAGGGTTAACGACACCTCAGGCGCTGCAACTGATCCATGCACTGGGCGGAGTAAACGTTGTTGGGTGCGATCTGGTCGAAGTATCGCCACCCTATGATCCGTCTGGCAACACCGCATTGACTGCTGCGAACCTGCTTTTTGAGCTCTTGTGCATATTGCCGGGAGTAACGTTACGATAAGGGTTGGTATTACTCCTTGTTCCGACAGTAATTCCCAATAGTTTTTTACAAAGCGTGCGACAGGAATGTTCAAGTTGGGCCTTTTTTTATTTGTGGGGTTAGTAGTTTTGGCCGGCGCTTACGTACGGTTGGCGCCCTCGCATCCGGACCGCTGGCACGTGGCACCGTTGGGTAAGGCTGACCGAAACAATCGGGGAAGCGTATTCCGCGTGATTGAAACCGGACCGAACGGGCTTGCGCGCTTGGATGCAATCGCCCGCGAAACGCCGCGTACTCGAGTGCTTGCCGGGTCGGTGGACGATGGGATGGTTACCTACATAACCCGCACCAGAGTGATTGGATTTCCTGACTACACCACCGCTATGCAGGATGGAAACACCTTACGCATCCGTGCACGGTTGAGATTTGGAAAATCAGATTTTGGAGTTAACCGTGCTCGGGTCGACGGGTGGTTGGCTTTGCTGCAACCCTGAAGACAAACACCCTTCCTGAACCTCGCGCCACATTGGGACGTTCAACGACATCTGGCATTGAGCGGTAAACATACGGCCATCAACCTGCAGACATATCAGTTCACCCAATTCGATACGGCTGCCGGATGTGTCGGTGCAATAGCAGTCCTGAACTTTACCCCCGGGGCCGATAACATCGGCGCCCGCAGAGGTCGCGAAAAGGGTCAATAAAAGGAAAATTAGTTTCATGCCGCAAATGTTAACACACCGACGGCACTTGACCCAAGCCCCCGAATGATAGACACCGCCCGGATGATCCCCGAAGAACGTCTTGAGCAGATCACCCAACGTTTTCAATACCTCGAAGCAGCCATGGCCGATGGCGCAGCGGGAGGGGATATTGCAGCGTTGGCCAAGGAATACTCTGACCTCAAGCCTGTGGTTGATCAGATTATGGCGTGGCGGCAACTGGTTGCAGATTTGGCCGAAGCCGAAGAGATGTTATCCGATCCCGATATGAAGGAATTGGCAGAAGAAGAAATTCCAGGCCTTCAGACTCGTATCCCAGAAGCCGAGCATGCTCTACAACTTGCGCTTCTGCCTAAGGACGCCGCAGATGCCCGCCCAGCAATGTTGGAAATCCGCCCCGGAACAGGCGGTGACGAGGCGGCACTATTTGCAGCAGATTTACTGCGAATGTATCAACGCTATGCGGAAAATCACGGCTGGCAATTCGAGATCATCGAAGAGCAGGCGTCGGATCTTGGCGGATTCAAGGAAGTCGTAGCCCATATCAAGGGTGACAGTGTCTTTGCGAAGATGAAGTACGAATCAGGTGTCCACAGAGTACAGCGTGTACCCGAGACCGAAAGTGGCGGGCGCATCCACACTTCCGCGGCCACAGTTGCAGTTTTGCCCGAGGCCGAGGATGTGGACATCCAGGTCGATGCCAATGACATTCGTATTGATACGATGCGTAGCTCAGGTGCCGGAGGTCAGCACGTAAACACAACCGACTCGGCGGTTCGGATAACCCATCTACCGACCGGTTTGGTTGTAACCAGCTCTGAGAAGTCTCAACATCGCAACCGCGAAATCGCGATGCAGGTGCTCAAAACCCGCCTGTACGATCTGGAACGCCAGCGAATTGACAGCGAACGCTCGGCTGATCGCGCTAGTCAAGTCGGGTCGGGGGATCGGTCCGAGAGGATTAGAACATACAACTTCCCCCAGGGCCGTATGACGGACCACCGGATTAACTTGACGCTGTATAAACTGGATCAGGTTTTGCAAGGTGATTTAGACGAAGTCATTGATGCGTTGACCGCGGACGATCAGGCGCGGTTATTGACCGAGATGGCGAAATGATTGCCGCTCTGACGGCAGCCCAGGCGATGGTCGCTGCGACAGCACGTTTGCGTGCAGCAGGTGTGCCTGATCCCGCTCGGGATGCTCGGCTTCTTTTGGCACACGCAGCAAGGATTGAGGCAAGCCGGGTTACGCTGATCGCTCCTGAAGAGTTGGCTCCGGACATAGCCGAACGATACGACACGCTGGTTTCCTTGCGCGCGGTTCGGGTCCCGGTATCACATTTATTGGGTGAGCGTGAGTTCTATGGCCGCGACTTTCGTGTCAGCCGCGACGTTCTGGATCCGCGCCCAGAAACCGAAACGCTGATAGAGGCCGCGTTGAGCGAACCGTTTGACTACCTGCTTGATTTGGGCGTCGGTTCGGGCTGTATCCTGATCACGTTGTTGGCAGAGCGTGCCAGCGCGGTAGGTGTTGGCGTCGATCTGAGTGAGGCGGCTTGTCTGCAAGCCAGTGCCAATGCAGTATTGCACAACGTTCAGGAACGGGTCGAAATTCATCAATCGGACTGGTTTGCCGATGTCGATGGAGTTTTCGACCTGATTGTAGCGAATCCACCTTATATTTCGTCGGATGAGATGCGGGAACTGTCCCCCGAAGTCCGAGAGCACGAGCCGCGCATGGCTTTGACAGACGAAGGTGACGGATTGGGCGCCTATCGCATAATCGCCGCGTCGGCCCCTGATTATCTATTGCCCGGCGGACGGATTCTTGTCGAGATTGGGCCCACACAGGGGGCTGCGGTTTCTGCCTTGTTTGACGCAGCGGGATTGGCGGATGTTCGCGTGATCCCCGATCTGGATGGTCGTGACCGGGTAGTTGGGGCAAGATTACCTCATTGAATCGCCAAAGTGAGGCTGAAAAGCGCCGGTTCATGTAAAAAAGCTGCGAAATTTTTCATAAACCCCTTGTCTGAAAGCTCAGGACATGCTTACTCAGTGTAGTCGGAGAGGCCGACGCTTTTGCAGCGAGCCCCTGACATCAAGCCCAAAAAAGTCGACCACACGTCACGGCAAATGCCTCAGAATGATGTGAGTTAAGGGTCGGCAGACAGCGAATTGATAAGGCTGACGTAAAGTAAGATGAGATCCTCTAAATCCCGCTCGCGGGCCAAGAACAACCGAAATCGTCCATCTGGTGGCAATGTTGTAAACCGTGTTTTCGACAGCTCTGGGCCAGAAGGTAAGGTACGTGGTACCCCGCAGCAAATCATCGACAAGTACAATCAGCTTGCGCGCGATGCCCAACTGTCGAATGACCGTGTTGCTGCGGAAAACTTTCAACAGCACGCCGAACATTACCTGCGCTTGCTAGGTGAGGCGCAGCGCGAAATCGAAGCGCGCCGAGAAGAGCAAGAACGGCAGAATCGTGAACGTCAGGCCGAGCGCGACCGCGAACGGGCGGAGCGTCAGGAACGTGAAGCTGCGCGCCAGGCTGACCTGGCCGAAGCGCCGCAACCAGATGTCATGGACTTCAACGCTGAGCAAGCGGTACCTGAAAGCGGTTTGGTTGAAACGCCTGAAAGTCAGGATGCGACCCCGGCGGCATCTGAGGAAAAAGAGCGTAAGGAAAAACCAGTACGGCGACCGCGCGCTCGAAAGCCAAAGGCTACGCCAGAGGAGACCCCTGCTGACAACGGAGATACTCCGGAAGCGGCAGAGTAAGCCCGACCAGTTTAAATGCTCGAATGACCTTGGTTTCCGTTCCGAGGTCATTTTGATTCATGATTTGCGGATTTCTCGCGCCAGTGCGCAAAAAGACTCCAGCGGGATTTGTTCTGCGCGATCGGTAGGTTTAATCCCTGCGGCGATCAGGCGGTCCTCGATATCAGGGGCCACGCCTTTGAGGGACGCACGCAGCATTTTGCGTCGTTGATTAAATGCAGCGGCGACGACTCGCGAGAGTGTGGCCGCGTCAGAAGGAAAGCGAGGTTCCGGCAGCGCTTGAAGGTGAACGACTGCGCTTGAAACCTTCGGTGGTGGAGTAAACGCAGAAGGCGGCAATGACATTGCAATGCGGGCATCTGTCCGCCACTGCGAAAGAATCGCCAGTCGACCATACGCCTTGCTGCCGGGTTGCGCGACAATCCGATCTGCAACTTCGCGTTGGAACATTAGCGTTAAGCTCTGCCAAAATGGCGGCCATTTTGGTGGTGTCAACCAGCGGACCAAAAGTTCTGTCCCTACATTATATGGCAAGTTGGCCGCGATCCGGACCGGCGGCCTAAGATGCGCCAATGGATCAATTTCCAACGCGTCTCCATTGATGACCTTCAATCGACCCGGATATGCTTCGGCTATTTCGTTCAACGCAGGAATGCAGCGGGTGTCTTTTTCAACCGCGACTACTTTACGGGCACCCTCGGCCAATAACCCTCGGGTCAGTCCGCCCGGGCCGGGACCTATTTCCAAAACATCACATTCAGCGAGGTCCCCAGCCTGACGAGCAATTTTGGCCGTCAGATTTAGATCCAACAGGAAATTCTGGCCTAAAGATTTTCGAGCCGACAGCTGATAGGTCGCTATGACGTCTCGCAGCGGGGGTAGGGTGTCGATTGCGCTCATGTTCGACTTACCTTTGCGCTGGGCTGAGCCATTGCGCCAGAAAGTCTTTGTCGCGCTTAAAAGATTTTCTGACCGGACGTAAAATCATTGGGTTTGCGACATCTTTTGTGCAAGACGCAGAGCTTCAATCAAACTGGTGGGGTTAGCGACACCTTTCCCGGCAATGTCGAGTGCAGTTCCGTGATCCGGCGAAGTGCGAATAAACGGCAATCCAAGCGTGACGTTAACACCGCGGTCGAAATCCAGTGTTTTGATCGGGATTAAGGCCTGATCATGGTACATGGCAATCGCTGCATCATATTTCGCGCGAGCGGCGGCGTGGAACATGGTGTCTGCGGGATGTGGACCGCTCACGCTGTAGTCGCCGGGGGCCAGCTCTGCCAATAATGGGGCAATCCAGTCCAGCTCTTCAGTGCCCATTTTGCCGCCTTCGCCTGCGTGCGGGTTCAATCCAGTGACGGCTATACGAGGATTTGGAATGCCGAACTGAGACTGCAGCCCTTTGGCGGTGATTTCAATTGTGTCAAACAACACATCTGGGGTGAGGGCATTGGAAACTTGAGACAATGGGATGTGGATCGTGGCTGGGACGACGCGTAGTTGGTCACTGGTCAACATCATTACCACGCGGTCACGACTACCGAGGGCCGCCAGAAATTCTGTATGACCTGGATAAGAAAACCCCGCGCCGTCAATGAGAACTTGTTTGTTGATAGGCGCTGTGCATAGCGCAGAAGCGGATCCGGATTGCACCAATTCGACGCCTCTTTGTATTGCTTCCACCACTCGGGGTGCGTTTGTTGGGTTTGGGTGCCCCAGTACGTTAGGTGCTGGGAAATTCATCTGCAGTACAGGCACGGCGTGTGAACTTACTTGTTTTGCATCGGCAATGTTGTCTAGGCGAACAAACGGGGCACCTTCAGGTAGATGGTCTGCATCACCAATATAGATAAATGGGCAGCTGTCTTTTAGTTCGCCCCACGCTTTTGCCACAATCTCGGGCCCGATCCCAGCTGGTTCGCCGCAGCTAAGTGCAATGGGGCGTATCATTGTTCTACAATTGTGGCATCTGCGCGAAGCTGTTGCAGAAGGCTGTCGGCAAATGCTTCCAACCGTTGTTGTGTCAATGCGTTTGCAACGTCAGTACGCGAGGTTTCCTCGCCCATGTCTCGGGTTCGACTGCACAACATCAGAAAAACCAGCGATTGACCGTTGTTGCGGGTCAGCGTCGTAGATACCTCGTTCGCGTCAAGTTTTGCCAGCTCCAAGGAAACGTCTCGCGGGATTTCAGAAGGACTAGCTGAGATTCGTTCAAGCACCCCGGCTGGTTGCCCTTTTGCAATTCCATAAAGATCGTCGCAGGTGTCGATGTTTTCTTTCAGCTCTGCGGCCCGGGCCAGGCCTTCCGCTTTTCGGCCACCAGGCATGAAATACATCGCATAATCGATCTTGGAGTACTGCGGAGTGCCCGTTGCCACCTCGCGAATGCCGCGAAGCTGAAACAATGCGATTGCATTGGGCAACGTCAAAGGATCGGTAATCTCGCCGTTTTGAAGACCTAAAATGACAGGTTGTAACGCAGGCGGCAGGCTTGTGATCGCCAACCATTCCAAACGACCGCCGTTTTCCCGAGTTGCAGCTGCAGAATATTGTGTTGCAGCGGCGGAAAACGCGTCTTGCCCAGAAACCTGCGCAATTTCTTCTGCCAATGCTTCGACTTGCGGCAGCGTTTGTGGCGTCACAGGGATAATTATTTCTGACATCAGCACCTGAAGCCCGCCGCCGCCACCTTGTCCCATTGCGCGATCGATTTCCTCGTCGCTGGGACGCGCCTGAGAAATAAATCGAGAACTTATGAAATCCCGCCACGAAATTTGATCGGCAATGAAGTCCCGTACGGTTTCCTGTGCGATGCCAGCATCACCCAGTAACCGCAAGAACTGTTCCGATGAAAGATTTCCGCGTGCTGCGAATTCGTCAATCCCGTTTTGAACATCTTCTGGGGCGGCTTGAATGCCTGCCTCACGCATCGCCTGTTTGCGCAGACGGTCGTCGATCAGTGCTTGACGAACTTCGTCATCGCCACTGCCTGGCACGCCCAAAATCTCGAGAAACTGTTGCCGCTGGTCCAGTTCATACCAAG
>NZ_JBXWSJ010000049.1:0-7757 GCF_059613365.1 Ruegeria sp. BHSA163 | reverse complement strand
TCAACTGCATGTCTTCTTGTACTTCTTGCCACCGCTTTCAACAGAGTATCCGGTCATGGCTAGGGTAAAGCCGAATTCCGTCGTAGGCTCAATACTCGATGTTGAGGTGAAACGTCGAGTCAGGGTCACGCCAAATTGCACGCATTCGTTACGGTACGTTACGCCAAGCCCAGCTCGGATTGGTTCAGACTCGCTGAAATCATACCGAGCATAAGCCGTGGTCCGCCAGTTTTGATCGATACGGTACCCACCGTTCAGCCAAAGCTCAGAGATTTCATCGCCACCGGTTTCCACCGGATCCGGTTCCAGCCAAACATAACTTCCGCTCAAAGAGGTGCCACCCTTTGACCAAGCCGTTCGAAGCTCTGCCTTACTAAAGCTTAGATCTGAGTTGAGTAGTCCGCGGGCTGCAACGGTCAAACCCTTGCCGTTTCGCAACTGCCCAGCCAAAAGCAGATCAGATGTTGTACCCTGTAAGCCAGAGCTCAGGGTAAAATCTGGATCGGCTTCTGATCGGAAGACCTGCCCGACTGTGGCCAGAGCCTCCCATCCGTTCGAGCGGTACCTAGCCCAATTCAATCCCACAACGGCCGTTGCCGAATCTTCTCGCCGATCCACGGCCGGAAAACGCGAAAGAGACAACAGGTTTCCCTGGTCGAATTCCTGAAATGTACTTTCGTCATTTGGCACATCTGAGTCCGATACATTAGCCCATCCCAATTGGACTATCGGTTCCAGAAATTGCCGCGCGCCGTTTTGTTCGCGCCGAACCATCGGATACCGCAAAGTCAAAGCCGCACGAGGGGCCGTGCGGGTGACGTTGCTGGGAAACGCGCTGTCATTTCGGATATCGAAGGTGTCGATCGCTGCGCCCAAGCGAACGTCGGTTCTTAGGCCCGTTACAAAAGTCCAACTGCGAACCCATTCTGCGTCAAATGTTGCTCTTGCAATATCACGGCCAATTACGTCCTCGGTGCTGGTGCGCTGGTGTGCGTGACCTATAAAGGCTAGCTGAACCTCGCCGCCAACCGACTTAGGAAAGTAGCGCTTTCGATAATTCAGATCGAATACGCGGGATGGGATCTCATCCTGCGGTTCGCGATCACGCAGCGATTCATAGTGGATAAATCCTGTTCGAAATGCCGTATCGCGCCTGATCCGTTCCACGGCTATTTCGCTGCGCAGTCGATCAGGGTTAAATGGGGTATAATCTGCAAGATATGCGTCGTCCGACGTGGTTCGGATATCGAATTTCAGCCGGTACCCCTTTCCAAGGCTGAACTGGCCATCTGCAAAAAAGTAACCGCGATTTTCATCCGGTCGTAAATCATCGCGCGTGAAAGCACCACGCAAGCGAATTCTGCCTCGCTTAAAGGCCTGTCGATATCGAAAATACACTGTACGCGTATTAGACGATATATACGGGGTCAGCGTCAGATCTTTGTGATCCCCTAGCCGGATGAAGTAGGGAACACGAATCCCGGTTCCCAATTGCGAAGTAGTTCGGATCGATGGGGTAAGAAACCCTGTTGCACGCTCTAGCGTCGGGTCGGGCAGGCGCAGGACCGGAAAATAAAATACCGGTAAGTCCATGATGCGAAGCTGAGCGCCTTCAAAATATAGCTGACGCTCGACCTGATCATGGGTAACTTTGCGAGCCCTGATTTGCCAAAGTGGTGATCGACCGTCGGCACATACATGGCAGGATGTTGCTGCGACTTTACTGAACTGAGTGTATCTGCCAGCAGCGCGTATGGCTTGTACAGAAGCGATCTGTATCTGCTGGTCAAATACCATCCGTGCGCCGGTTAGCAGCCCGTTTTGAATCTCGCTATCCAGCTCAGCCGAGTCCGCGAGAAGGGTTGTCTCTCCAGCCTCATCAAGGCGAATTGGGCCAGTCAGCGAAAGAGAACCTGTCTCACGGTCGTAGACAACACTTTCAGCAGTCAACTTAATGTCGCCTTGATAGGCTTCGACATTGCCTTCGGCGACCAGTTTGTTGTCTGGCGTGATGAATATTTTGTCAGCCACCAGCAGCGCGGGTGTGCCCGCCGCGGTATCGGAGGTTTCCGGGTTCCCACTGTCAGATTGAGCCGACCCCTCTGTAGGCTGGGACAGGATCAAAACACCGCTGAGAAGCAGCGACAGCAATGAACGCATCAGCCGTCCTCCACATGCAGCAGCAACCCGAGTGAAAGAAAAATTCCGGCAATGGGTGGCGCCCAAGCCGAAATCATGATCGGCAATTGTCCGTTTTCGCCCAAAATTTGCGCAAAATTTCGCACGAAATAGACGGAAAACCCCAGTAGTACTGCTGTAAGAACGGCGATGCCCGTGCCGCCAAAACGCACGTGGCGCATAGTAAACGCTGCTCCGATAAGAACCATCGAAACCAAAAACAACGGTCTGGCCAACTGCGCCTGAAGCCAGACCTCGTACTGTTTGGTCGAAAACCCAGCTTCGCGAAGATCGCGTATCAGTTGGGGCAGATCATAAATCGAAACGGAGTCTTGCCGCCCCAACCTGTCTATGATTTTGTCCCGCGTTAAAGTGGTAGGCAGGTTCAGTGTGTCATGGGTGACCGAGGCCGCTTCGGGATTCAGATCGTCCTGAATTGTCCACACTTTTGCTTGCTGCAAGGCCCATTGGCCATCTTCCAATACTGCCCGATCTGCGGTAATCTGCTCGGTCGGAATTCCGTTGGGTCCAAATGCAATGACTGTCACATCTCGCAGGCCAAGTCTTTCGCCGTTTAGTGTGCCCCGGGCGTGAATGACGGATTGCCCCGTATTTGTGCCCTGCCGCAGCCATAGCCCCTCTCGACTGATAGACAGGGTCGAATCACCGTTGTTGCGATATCCGTCCGATAGTCTCCGAAACTCTTCAGAAGTGGCAGCTGCTATTGGGTTCAGCAAGGCAACAGCAACCGCGCCGATCAATAGGGCCAGTACTGCCGGCGCAACGAGCACTCGGAGACCAGACCTTCCAATAGCCCTTGTAACGACAAGCTCCGAGCTGCGTGCCAAACCGACGAACAACGCAATGGTGGTCAGAATTACTAAAAGCGGAAGCATCTCACTTATCGCGGCGGGTGTATTCAGCAATGTAAGCTGGAGTAATTGCCCAAAGGACAGATTTGCATCGTCGAAACGTCGTACCTGCTCGACCAAATCAATCAGGATAATCAACGTGAGAAAAATGCCGCCAATCACAAAAAAGTTTTGCATGAAGCGGCGGGCAAAGTAACGGTCGAGGATCACGCCTGCGCCCCCGATCCAGCTTGAACATTGGCAAACGCCCGGCTCGCGTCCCGGCATAAAGACATGCGCGACGGCCTGTTGCTGCCGATTGGTCTCAACTTTGTTCCCCCGAGCCTGCCGGTTATTTTCCGGAGACCTTAATGCAATTGCCGGGCGGGGAAAACTGCTATCTGGTCAACCGGGGCGGCGCGAGCTAGGTCTTGGTCAACACATTCTTGAGGAGCATGATATGAGCAGTCTGGTACCGGTGCGTTTTCAACCCTTCGACTTGGATTTGATGGCAGAGGCAAACGGGCGAGTTGTGGTGATCATTCCGTCCGAGGGGAAATTGGGGCCAGCCGCACGCCGGGCCAACCGTTTAACCAAGGGCGCGGTTGCCCGGATGGTGGCAAGCGAGCGCTTTGAAAAGGTGAAAAACGGCGATGTAATCACGCTGGCATGGCCGGGTGGTATGCAGGCCGAAGCGCTTGATATCTTGGTGTTGCCGCGTCGTCCGGAGCAAGCCGAAGCGCGCAAAGCCGGCGCGAAACTCGCCAAACTGGCGGGCGCAAAAAGTGTGTTGGTCATGGCAGGTAACCAGATGCAAACTGACCAACTTGCACTTGGCATTGTTCTGCGAAGCTATGATTTCGATGCGCACAAAACCAAGGTCACCGAACCGGTTAAGGAAATAACCATCAGCCACAATAAACCCGAAGAAGTAGAAGCCACGTTTGAACCTCTGTACGCGGTAGCGGACGGGGTGCGCATGACTCGCGATTTGACCAATGAGCCAGCGAATATCTTAACTACCTCCGAATTTGCAAATCGCTTGGCTGAAATGCAGGACTTAGGCCTTGAGGTCGAAGTTTTGGAAGAAGACAGATTGGCTGATCTTGGTATGCGCACGTTGCTAAGTGTCGGTCAGGGCTCGGTCAGTCCTTCAAAAGTTGTTGTGATGCAATGGAAGGGCGGAGAAACCGATGATGCGCCGCTCGCTTTGGTGGGCAAAGGTGTTGTGTTCGATACGGGCGGAATTTCGCTAAAGCCTGCGGGTGGTATGGAGGACATGACCATGGATATGGGGGGTGCCGGCGTTGTTGCGGGCGCTATGCGAGCCCTTGCCAAACGAAAGGCCAAAGCCAACGTCGTGGGTCTGGTAGGTTTGGTGGAAAACATGCCGTCGGGCAACGCAACGCGCCCGGGTGACGTGGTCAAATCAATGAAAGGCGATACAGTTGAGATTATCAACACCGATGCAGAGGGCCGCTTGGTCCTTTGCGACGTAATGTGGTACGCGCAGGATCGGTTTAGTCCTGTGGGAATGATCGATCTGGCCACTCTTACTGGGGCTATCATCATTGGTCTGGGGCACGAAAACGCGGGTGTGTTTTCAAATAATGATGTGTTCTGCGACGCCTTTCTAAAGGCAGCCAAGGATGAGGACGAAGGCGCGTGGCGGATGCCGTTGGGCAAAGCATATGACGATTTGTTGAAATCCCGCATAGCCGATATGAAAAACGTGGGTGGTCGTTCTGCAGGCTCGATCACTGCCGCACAATTTCTTCAGCGCTTTGTGAAAGAAGAAACTCCTTGGATACACTTGGATATTGCCGGAGTCGCGTCGGTCAGCACCGAGACATCTTACGCTCCGAAAGGTGCAACTGGTTGGGGTGTTCGTGCACTGAGCCGTTTTGTCCAAGACAACTTCGAGTAACACGATGGGCGCCGTCTATTTCTATCACCTGACCCGACACCCGCTGGAAAAAACGCTGTCGGTTCTTTTGAACAAGGCGCGGCAAGCGGGGTGGCGGATCGCAGTGCGAGGGACAGACCCTTCGCGTTTGGATTGGTTGGATGAAAAGCTGTGGCTGGGTCCCGAAGAGACATTTCTGCCGCACGGTCGGGCAGGGGGGCCACACGATGCTGATCAGCCGATTTTGCTGACTTCAGATCAGAAGGCTGTAAACGACCCAACCTGCGTCATGACGGTGGATGGGGCTGATGTTGATCCAGGGGAGGTCAATAAACTTGAACGGGTTTGCGTTTTGTTCGACGGAAACGACGACGTCGCGGTGCAAAAGGCGCGTGACCAATGGAAAGCTTTGACCGAGGCGGGGTGTTCCGCGCAGTATTGGTCCGAGGCTTCGGGTCGATGGGAAAAAAAAGCCGAAGCCTAATCTATTTAGCCAAAAGTGAATTTTAGGAGACATTCTGATGGAAATGAAACCTCTGGGTCGCACCGGTATTATGGTGTCGGATTTGTGCCTTGGCACAATGACGTTTGGAACACAGACCTCAGAGCCGGATGCGCACCGCCAAATGGATATGGCCTTGGCCGCTGGGATCAATTTTATCGACGCCGCCGAGATGTATCCGGTCAACCCGGTCGCGAAGGAAACCGTAGGACGCACGGAAGAGATTTTGGGTAACTGGAATGCCGCCAATCCTTCGCGAAGGGGCGAATGGATTCTGGCCACCAAACACTCAGGCGAAGGATTTATGCATGCCCGAAATGGCGCGCCGATCTCGGCCGAGACCATTCCAGAAGCCATTGAAGGCTCTTTGAAGCGGTTACAGACCGACTACATCGATCTTTACCAGTTTCATTGGCCCAACCGGGGCAGCTACATGTTTCGCCAGAACTGGCATTACGATCCTTCCGGAGGCAACCGGGATGCAGTGCTTTCGGAAATGCGTGGATGTTTGGAGGCGCTTAAACAACAAGTGGAAAAGGGGAACATCAGGGCCTTTGGCTTGTCTAACGAAAGTGCGTGGGGCACGGCGCAATGGTTGCGGTTGGCGGATGAAACAGGAGGTCCCCGGGTAGCATCCATTCAAAACGAGTATTCGTTATTGTGCCGGCTATTTGATACCGATCTTGCGGAACTTTGTTTGTTTGAAGACGTTGGATTAATGGCTTTTTCACCTTTGGCCGCAGGTTTTTTGAGCGGTAAATACCAAAATGGATCGGTGCCGGACGGTTCTCGTATGTCCTTAGTGCCTCAAATGGGTGGTCGAAAGTCTGAGCGAGTGTTTGATGCAGTCTCAGCCTACCTTGAGATTGCTGATCGCCATGGTTTGGACCCGGTGCAAATGTCTTTGGCCTGGTGTCAGGCGCGGCCCTTCATGATGTCGGCGATTTTCGGAGCAACTACCGAAAACCAATTACAGCATATTCTTAACGGCGCGGATCTTAAATTGTCGGGCGAAGTACAAGCTGAAATTGCTGAGGCTCACAAAGCGCACCCAATGCCATATTGAACCAGGCGACATTGGTGAACCCGGCCGGGATTGATATGCCCAACAGCGCGATAGGTTGATTGCGTCTCAGTGAGGCATCGGTTGGTTGCTTTCTTGCCGCAGGTCCCTTGCTGAAACACCATGTGCGGTACGAAACGCTCGGGCAAAGCTGGATTGCGAAGAAAAACCAGTTGCTTGCGCCACATCCATCAACGGCATCTGACTGTCGGTTACAAGGCGCCGTGCCTCCGCCAACCGTAGCTGCAGATAATGGTCTTGTGGCGTAGTATTATAGCGTAATCGGAACTGTTGTTGCAACGAGCGAGGGCTCGTGCTCAAAGCCGTGGCAATTTCCGCCAATGGTAAAGGATCGCTCAGCGCAGATTGCATCAGAATATTCGCCCGTGCCGTTAAAGTCGTATTCAGATTTTCTGCACCGACCTGTGCCACCGTTTGTTTTGGCTTAATCGCGATGTCTTGCTGAAACACGGCGGACACTCGACTGGCGAAACCAGCACCCAATCGGGCGGCCAAAATTTTTACAACTAAATTTATGGTGGCTATCGACCCACTGGAGGTCAAACGGCCAGGTGAGATTGTGAATGGATCGGTACTGATTTCAACCAAAGGGAATCGAGCGGCGAAAGGTGCTTGATCTTCAAGCCGAGGGGTCGCTGCGTGGCCATCCAGTAATCCGGCTTCTGCCATTAGCCATTGCCCACCATCAATTCCGGCTAACGTTGCGCCGGTGTCGGCAATGCGTTGCAATCCGGCCAACAGACTTGGCTTGGCCTGCCGAGCAATTTGAAAACCTGCAATCACTATCAACAAGTCACATCGACGCAAACGCGCCAACGGAACCCCCTGAACAGGCAAGGCGCTTGTCAACATTACGACCTCCGGCGTGGGTGTTACATAATCCCAGTCAAATACCGGGTGGTCTGCTAGCCGGTTGGCAGCGCGCATTGGGTCGACGACTGAGGCAAAGCTAAGCGTATTGCACTCATCCAAGACGAAAACGGCTGTCTTCAGAGCGCGATGTTCGGGTTCAAGGATACTTTTAGCGGATTTCATCAAGTTCGATTCGCATTTTGCCAAATTCTGACACCAAGGCTGCGTCGGATTCGGACGGTAAAGCAAATCGGAATCGGGGGAGAAACCTGGGGATAAGGTGTAGCAGAACACTGTATGTTTTGGGGATAACTAAATCGTAGAACAGTCAAAGCAACACGAACCGCGCGACCCCTCGGTCGCGCCCACTCTTTCAGTTCAAAG
>NZ_JBXWSJ010000048.1:0-32136 GCF_059613365.1 Ruegeria sp. BHSA163 | reverse complement strand
TTACACATTCTATCTAAGTTCGGATGATGGATCTGCTTTGTATATCAACGGCCAGCCGGTTATTGATAACGACGGATTACACGGAACACTCGAGCAGTCGGTTACGTTGGACTTGGATGCTGGAATGCATGCCATCGAAATCCGGTATTTCGAAGCTTATGGTGACGCGACGCTGGCCCTTGAATGGTCCGGTCCGGACAGCGAAGGCCGTCGTGAAGTAATTCAGGGCGACGCCCTAAATCACGTCATCTATGATGATACTGGCACTGGTTCAGGTGATCCTGATTACGGAGACGGAAAGGATCAAGGTTCCGGCGGTGACGATACGTCTGGCGGTGATACTGGCACGGGAGAACCCGACCACGGCGATGGAATGGACAATGGCTCAGGCGGTGATGATACGTCTGGCGGTGATACCGGGACGGGTGATCACGACCACGGTGACGGATCGGACCATGGCTCAGGCGGTGATGATACGTCTGGCGGTGATACTGGCACGGGAGAACCCGATCACGGTGACGGATCGGACCATGGCTCAGGTGGCGACGACACATCCGGTGGTGATACCGGAATGGGCGATCACGACCACGGTTCAGGCGGTGACGATACATCTGGAGGCGATACTGGCACGGGCGCACCCGACCACGGTGATGGCTCGGATCATGGCTCAGGTGATCACGATAGCCACAGCGGCGGCCATGTGCCTCCGCCGACAAGCCCAGCCGAAGTTGACGACTATGCTGCTGCTGTGATGGCACAGCCCGAATCGCACGCGCATGGCGACGATGCGAGTCTTGCAAATGAACACATGGCCGTTCTGGACCTTGTGCCTCGCTCAGAGGCGACGCATGTGGCAGTCCGCGATGGAGACTGGTTCGATCCAAACACCTGGCATGAAGGACGCATTCCCGATGCAGGTGCTCAGGTTGTCATCCCCGAGTCGATTTCAGTGCTGTATTCGGGGCAGAGCGATGCATCGCTGTTCACTGTTCGTGTGGATGGTGAATTGTCATTTGCCCACAACGCGAATTCAAAAATGCTGGTCGATACTATGGTAGTGTCTCCGACCGGTCGTTTGGAAATCGGTACCGAGGAAAACCCGATCGGTGCTAACTATGACGTAGAAATCGTCATAGCGAATAACGGCGACATTGATACAAGCTGGGACCCGATGCTTTTGTCTCGGGGCGTTATTTCGCACGGTGAAGTGGAAATTCACGGGGCGGAGAAAACGAGCTTTTTGGCGGTGTCCGATGCGCCGATGAGGGGTGACACTCAGATTAGCCTGAGTGAGGTTCCTGAAGGTTGGCAGGTTGGAGACACGATCGTTCTGACTGGCACCCACAAGCAAGGCTGGAACTGGGACAACGATGCCTACATGATGCGTCGCTTCGACAGTCAGGATGAAGAGGTTGTAATTACCGCCATCAATGGCAACGTAATCACGCTGGATCGAGCCCTGGAATATGATCACGACACGCCACGGGACGATCTTGCCGCTTATGTGGCCAATACATCGCGTAACGTTACATTTTCAAGCGAGGACGGCGAAGACACTGCGGTTCATCACCGTGGGCATACGATGTTTATGCATTCGGACGACGTTGATGTTCGCTATGCTGCATTTGATGATCTGGGGCGGACTGACAAATCTGTACCTGCATTTTCTGTTACCTCGCTTGACAGCGTCCAGTCAGATTCAAATATCCAGTCGCGCTATCCGTTCCACTTCCACAGAACAGGAACAGAAGATCAGGAAAACCCTGCAATCGCAATTGGTAACTCTGTTACCGGCTCCCCGGGCTGGGGTTATGCTCATCATGACAGCCATGCGATATTCACTGATAACGTAGCGTTCGATATCTTTGGTGCAGCATTCGTTGCAGAGGATGGTAATGAAACAGGTGTTTGGTCGCATAACATCGCGATCGATGTCGTTGGTGTTGGCTATACAGATGCGGCAGTTAAGGACGGGCCTGCAGTAGAACGTCATGACAATGGGCGAACCGGTGAGGGGTTCTTCTTTGCAGGACGGTTGGTTGAAGCGTCAGACAATGTTGCTGCAAATACGACCCATGGCTACGTCTGGATGACTCGTCAGCATCCGCGAGATCCCCTAAGCGATAATCTGGACCAACCGGAAATTGCCTATGGCAGTGATAGCATCCGTCTGGATGTTCCTCCAATTCAAGGATTTCACAACAACGAAGCGTTCGGTACTGAGGTTGGCTTGATTGTCATCAAAGACAACCCCAATCAGGATCACGATGTTCGATCGGTCATGGATGGTTTCCTGAATTGGGAAACCTGGGAGGGCGTGAACCTTTCCTACACCTCGCATTACACATTAATTGACTTCGATATTTTGGCCACACAAAACGAAGAACTGCTCTTTGGCAGCGTTGGTTTTAATCTTGGTGGCAACGCTTTTGATGTCGTAGTTAATGGTATGCGTGTGGAAGGTTTCCGCACAGGCGTTGATCTGAACCAGGAGTTCCACTTTGGCACAGATGGCGCCGATTATGACGACGTGTTCATCGATCTTGTACTTGTTGATAACGACAATAACTTTGTCGGTTTCAACTCATCTCGCCATTCCATCATATCATCAGACGATCTTGTAGATGGTCGCCTTGGCTTCGTGTTGGAGTCGGACACTGTACTGTCCGAAGGCGAGAGCCTTTTCCTGCGGGGACTAAAGACTGACTCGATCGGTAGTCGCGACCGCGAGTTTGCCGGTGATAGGCAAATCTTGGACTGGCACGGAGAAATCGCGGCGATTATCGCGAACGACGGCTACTATAAAACTGAGTCCGGTCAGAATGTTGTTTTGATCGAAGATTTTGTCGCCGATCGTGCAACCGGGCAATTGATGAAGATGGCCCACGTTATCACGCTGGATATGACTGATGCGGAGATTGCCAATTCCTGGTCGATAAACCATTGGGGGGGCGCTCAGTACAACGGCATCATTTCTTTTGACAACGTGACGCCGACAGCTCGCGACGACCTTGCTTCTACAAGTGCCGGTAATGCGGTTCTTATCGATGTACTAAGCAACGACTCACACGTTGGCGGTGACGATATCCGCGTCGACGGATTGTCCACGACTCCCAACGGGAATGTGTATCTTCAGGACGACGGGCAGCTGCTTTATGTCCCCAACCCTGACTTCACAGGCATAGACAGCTTCGACTATTGGGCAGCTGATGAGGATGGCGACTTTTCGCAGGCAACTGTGACAGTAGAAGTCTTCGATCTCTAGGTCAGGAATCTAAGCGCCCGGGTAAGAAAAGGCTCGGGTGCATTCTATTTGTTTCAAACTAAAATCTGGGGAAGTGGAACTGATGTTCCTAGATCAGGATTTTTCCGAGCCGGAAAAAACATGCATCTGTTGAAGCGGACCAGGCTTTGCAAAAAATGGTCGTGCGGCCAGTAAGCCCAATAGTACAACTATTCCGATACCAGAATAAGTAGTTAGCGCGATCCAGCCTCCGAACCCGGACAGCAATAATGAACCACCCGCCAGAAGGCCGCAGAAGATAGCTATACACAAAGCGCCTAACACAGTCGAGTTCCCGCCTCAAACATTGAGTTGATTATTATTTATACAAAAAGCATGCATGGCTTGCTGGAACAGAGTCAAGTTGCCGGGTGTCAAAAACGGGCGGTGGGCTGCTGATGTCCGGCGAGTCTCCGCTTATGGTTTTCCCTAAAGTCGTACTTTTCAATTTCGACATGCGAAATAGTTTACCAATGGCGGCATTTTCCGCACCCTTAAGTTGAACCTTTGATAAAACATGAGACGTAAGGTTAAAATGGTTTTTCCATCCGTATTTAGAAATTTGGTCTCAATGCGTTGATGAATTCAATGGCGAAATTTGTTAAACCGACTTAGGTTGCAGAAATTCAAGATGTGATTGGCAGGCTGCAGCGGACGCGTTTAGGTATTTCTGCCAGAAATGGGTTAATGGAAGGATCCTAAAGATGAAGGTGGAAGCCGCGCCGCTGTCAGGGCTGCTGATCCTGACTCCGACGCGTTTTAGCGATGAACGTGGTTATTTTAGTGAAAGTTGGAACCTTAAACGTCTGAAACATCATGGAATAGAAATAGAGTTTGTTCAGGACAATCATTCGTTGTCCCGGCAGACCGGAACATTGCGCGGACTGCATTTCCAGTCTCCGCCGCATGCACAGGACAAGCTTGTACGGTGTGCGCGCGGTGCTCTGTTCGATGTTGCAGTCGATATTCGCAAGGGCAGCCCAACATTCGGGAACTGGTTCGGTATCGAGTTGAGTGAGGAGAACGGTAAGCAGCTTCTCGTTCCCAGAGGGTTTCTACATGGGTTTGTAACCCGCGCTCCGGATACTGAAATTTGTTATAAGTGCAGTGACTATTATGCGCCTGATTGCGACGGAGCGATCCGCTTCGATGACGGTGAGATCGGAATTGACTGGGGTCTGAACGGCTCTCCTGTCCTGTCTGGAAAAGATGCTGCGGCTCCCAGTCTCAGCGATTTTGACAGCCCGTTTGTTTGGGAGGGCTAGTCGATGAAACTTCTGGTTACCGGCGGGGCGGGCTTCATTGGATCCGCGGTTGTTCGTCTTGCTATAGCCCGTGGGCACGAAGTGGTGAATGTCGATGCCCTGACGTATGCGGCGTGTCTAGACAACGTGGCTAGCGTTTCCGACAGTCCCTGCTACAAATTTATTCATGCCGACATCTGCGACCGCGCGGCGATGAATGCGGCTATTTCGGACCATCGGCCTGATATCGTTATGCATCTGGCGGCAGAAAGCCATGTGGACAGGTCCATTGATGGCCCCGACGCGTTTATAGAAACAAATATTACTGGGACTTACAGTTTGCTCGAAGCTGCGCGAACCTATTGGGCTCGGGCAGGCAAACCTGAAACTTTTCGGTTTCATCACATCTCAACCGATGAAGTGTTTGGTAGTTTGGGCGAAACGGGCCTGTTCACCGAAGATAGCCCTTACGATCCGCGCAGCCCATATTCGGCGTCAAAAGCGGCATCTGATCACTTGGTGAGAGCTTGGCATGAAACTTACGGTCTACCTGTTGTATTGACAAATTGTAGTAACAACTACGGTCCCTATCATTTTCCAGAAAAATTAATCCCTGTTGTTATTTTGAATGCTCTGGCGGGTAAACCGCTACCGATCTACGGCACAGGTGCCAACGTACGCGATTGGCTTTTTGTCGAAGACCACGCGGATGCCTTGTTGCTTGTCGCTGAAAAGGGATTGCTCGGTCGCTGCTACAATATTGGGGGCAACAACGAACGCTCCAATCTGGAATTGGTCGAAAGCCTCTGCGCTATCTTGGATGACTTGCGACCTCTACCCCGCGGCAGTTACTCGGACCAGATCACATTTGTGCCTGATCGCCCGGGTCACGATGCGCGCTATGCTATTGATGCGTCTAGAATTCGCGACGAGCTGGGGTGGGTACCTTCAGTGACATTGGAACAGGGTCTTCGAATGACCGCCCAATGGTACTTGGATAATCCTGGTTGGTGGCAAGCTTTGCAGGATCGGCACGGCGTCGGAGACAGGTTGGGAATGGCAAAATGATTCTTGTCTTTGGGTCTTCGGGTCAGTTGGGGCGCGAACTGGCGGCGCTTCCGGACACAGAATGTTTGTCGAGAGAGGCTGGGGATCTCTCCGACCCCGCAATGTGCGCTTCGGTAATTTTGAAAAGTCGACCCGCCGCTGTAATTAATGCAGCGGCCTATACAGCCGTGGACACCGCTGAGCGCGAAGTTGACTTGGCAACGACGATCAATTGCGACGCGCCGCAGGCTATGGCTATTGCATGCGCAAAACTGAAAGTGCCGTTTGTGAGTGTTTCAACAGACTACGTGTTTGATGGAAGCGGGCACGCGGCATGGCGTGTCGAGGATAAAACGCACCCGTTGGGCGTTTATGGTCGGTCAAAACTGGCCGGTGAAAAAGCGGTTGCCGCAACTGATGCTCAATGGTTGATTTTGCGAACTTCGTGGGTTGTTTCGGCGCATGGTAGCAATTTTGTAAAGACAATGTTGCGCCTTGGATCGACCCTCGACGAACTGAATGTCGTGGCCGATCAGATCGGCGGCCCAACGCCGGCAAGGGATTTAGCCATTGCGTGTCATCGCATTGCGCATCTAATGCGCGAGGACCCTGACTTAAAAGGCATCTATCACTTTTCTGGTCGGCCATCGGTTAGTTGGGCGGATTTCGCACGCGAGATTTTCAGGCAGGCCAACTTGGACTGCCAGGTCAACGACATTCCGAGTTCAGACTATCCGACGCCCGCGACCCGACCCTTGAATTCGAGGCTGGACTGTGCGGATACTGAGCGGGATTTGTCGATTGCCCAACCAGATTGGAAATTGGGGTTGGCGGAAATTTTGATTGATCTAAAAGGATGTTATCAGTGACCAAGCGTAAGGGTATCATTTTGGCCGGAGGTTCCGGTACCCGCCTTTACCCAATTACCGAAGGTCTTTCCAAACAGCTTTTGCCGATTTACGACAAGCCGATGATCTATTATCCGCTGAGCGTCCTGATGTTGGGCGATATCCGCGAAATTTGCATCATTACGACACCGCAGGATCAGGCTCAGTTTCAACGCGCACTTGGGGATGGCAGCCAATGGGGAATTTCACTGAGTTATGTGGTTCAACCCACCCCCGACGGCTTGGCCCAGGCATATATATTGGCCGAAGAATTTTTGGACGGTGCGCCGAGCGCGATGGTCTTGGGCGACAACATATTTTTCGGCCACGGCTTGCCAGAGTTGCTAGCCAAGGCAGATAATTCGTCTTTGGCGGCGACTGTTTTTGGCTACCACGTGAATGATCCGCAACGGTATGGAGTTGTGGATTTTGATGATCAAGATCGCGTCAGGGCTATTGTCGAGAAACCGTCGATTCCGCCGTCAAACTATGCGGTGACCGGTTTGTATTTTCTTGATGGAACTGCTCCGGAACGTGCGCGTCAGGTAATTCCCTCTGCACGGGGAGAGCTGGAGATCACTAGTCTGTTAGAGATGTATTTAGCGGAAGACCAATTGGATTTGCTGCGAATGGGACGCGGTTATGCCTGGCTGGATACTGGCACGCATGGCAGTCTGTTGGATGCAGGGAATTTTGTGCGAACCCTTCAGGATCGGCAAGGTCTGCAGACCGGATGCCCAGAGGAAATTGGTTACCTTAAAAGTTGGATTTCCCGAGAAGAACTCGCCAAACGGGCTCAAACTTTATCCAAGAATGGGTACGGCGAATACCTGTCCAACCTAATCGAACGGTGACAGTTGCAGTGAAGCTATTGGGGGGGTACCCCGGTTGGCGCATAATTGGTGACCACGTCCCAAACGATTTTTTGCATCACACGCGCCGCGTCAGGTCCAGGTGAGTCCGCGTCGGAACCGTCTGCGCGCTTTAACTCATATGGCAACCCGATGGGTGACTTCTGGTACAACACTGCGTAATGGGTAAGCGCCACCAAATATGCTCCCAAGTCGTTAAAGTGAATGTTGTCCTGTTCGCCATCTTCAGTTTTGGCAAACAGGTCCTCTTTCCCGTTCACCGGTCCAATACCGTTACTTTCATCCACTTCCCGTACGAACCTCGCAAAGACTTGGCCAGCGGGGATTACGTAAATCGGGTGTTGCATGTTCTCGTAGGCTAATGCGCGCCTCAAAATTTCAGTTTCCCAGTATCGCTCCAGATCCAGGTCGAGGCGCTGCAACCACCCTTCTTCGTCCGTTAGTTCATGCCATGTTTCGTAAAGGTAAACTCGTAGTTCTGGGTTTGCCTCCCACCCTGCTTTTGCCCATCTGTGCAAGTAATCCGCGCTGTCCATGTACTTGATCGCGTCGCGAATTTCGACCATCTCGGTCACGACAAGAGCGTTGTATTCGCCAGAGGACACAGCTTCGTGGGCGTCCCTATATCTTGGGTGATCGTTTTCTTTCTCAAAGCCGTAAATGGTTTCATCTTCTTCCCAATGGGCCTTTAGCGCGGTGCCCCATCCCTGCTGACTGTTGTAACCGTGACCTTCGCCGGCCAACTGAGCCAGCATTTCTGGCATATCACGTCCAACCAAACTATGGCCGATGTGAAAAACCCGCTGTAGATCAGACGGAGCAGGGGCCGGTGTATTGTAAAGAGATTCGAACTCTGACTTGTCGATGGGTTTGGGGCCGCCGCATTTTGTCAATCCACTACAAGCAGCAAGCAGAAGTAATAGTAGTGGGGATCCAACGCGTTTTAGTTTTTTGAGCATGCCTAATCTCTTTCGGTCATGGGCCATTGTTCTAATAGAGGCGGAGGTCAAGCACCGCGATGTAGCGATGCTACATCTAACAAACAGAGACTTGCAGCAAGAGTATAGACCTGTTGCGAACGTTGGGGAAAAACACGTCAGAAATACCGCACCCCATTACAAGCTGACGGTGCGAACTGAAGTGTAACCCAAAATTGCTAGTATCCGGTCGCGCGTACGACCACGCCGACAGTGGCGTAAAGAATACCGAGGTCCGTTTTAAGCGTAAGGTGCTCGGCATAGGATGTGTCAAATTCAGCGCGGCTGGCGAATGTGCTCGCATTCCGTTCCGAAACTTGCCAAGAGCCGGTGAGACCAGGGCGCAACTGAAAGTACGCTTCGCCAGGGTATAGCTTGCGTTGCTCCGGCATCATCGGGCGTGGTCCGACCAAACTCATTTCGCCAACTAATACGTTCCACAATTGAGGCAATTCATCCAACGAAGTTTTGCGAAGAACGCGACCGAATTGAGTAATTCGAGGGTCGTTCTTGAGCTTTTGAGTCGCATCCCATTCGAGACGGGCCAGTGTGTTCTTTGATAAATACTCTTCAAGCAACACGTCGGCATTCGTTACCATCGTGCGCAATTTCCACATCGTGAACTCGCGCCCATTGCGACCGATGCGGCGTTGTCCATAGAATGGATTCCCGCCGTCGCGCGCGATCAAAGCGGCCAAGATGATAATAAGGGGTAAAACAATCGGTGCCGCCAAAAGAATGAACGCGACATCAAGTAATCTTTTGAAAATTCTACCATAAAGCCGGGTTGAATTGGCTTTATTTTCACTCACTCGGGCTACGGCTTGATGCTTCCGCGGCTCGCTTGGAAAACTCGTATCCTGAATCGTCATTTTTTTACTTTCAAACCAAAGCCAAAAAGGCTTGACCATTACGACACAAACTTCCGATGGTCCAAAAAACGACCCTCAGATCTACTCACAACAAGAAAGAGATAATAACTCTCGACAGCGTCGGCCCCCCTCTTTCACCCAATGACAGTACACCATTTACTCTAACACAACAAACCAACAGTGCCATCTTCTAATCAAATTTTCGCCTTATTCTATTTTAAGTTCTGTAATCTACATCTCATTGTTTCCAAATTTGGGCGCTGATCGTGTCTGAGTTATGGTGGGGCTGGCAGGGTCTATCTGCCAGCCGAACAATTTTTTGCACACTGTTACAGTCTGAGCACAGAGCGTAGAGAAAACTGTTCCAGCTATTTGGTCATTAAGGTTTGATGCCTTGGAAGATTTGACCACCTTAATACTCAAGTACGAGGTTTCCGAACATTGATCGGGTTGGGTTGAGAAGATTCTATGGCTCTGTCCGTGTTGAAACTTTCGGATTTTTTAATATCAGACGAGGTATTTACGTGGGCTCGCAGCACATAACCTGTAAGCGACCCGGCAATTAGCCAAGTCACAGGCGTTAGAGTCGCGTTGGGGATAAGATCAATAAGATTTGCAGCCGAGACCAACGTCAGACCAGCGGTTGCTAGCGGGATGTCTTGTTTCTTTTTCCGTCTGTGCAGTGTTAGGAGCGGCAGAGTCAACAAACCAAAACGAGCGACGTAGCCAAACCAACCAAACATCCCTACAAATATCACCCACATCCCATCGGTGATCGCTGAATAGGCGCCGGTTTCCGGGTCGTAGCCTTCGTTACGACCCCAACCTCCCCATCCAAAGAAAGGTTTTTCCTCAGCGCGGGCAAGCAAAACGTCTTCGCTTGCAACTCTTACATCAAATGATTCGGCGCGTCGTGGACTTATCTGCGCGGCCAATTCTGAAACACTCTCCACGGGGACCCAGTCCAGTCCACGTAGCATGGGATAGGTGAGAACGATCAGGGCCACGACTGATGCCGCACGCAACATCAAACGATTTGTTCCGAACATGATCAAAGGCATTAATAGTACCGTAATGACCAGTGCCCCCAGCGACTTGACAAGAACCATGGTGATAAGCATCCAGCCGAGAAACAGCATCCATCTAAAAGAGTCGGTCGCTGCAAGCGAGCTGCTGCGCAACAGAGCGGCACCAGAAAGAGTGGCCATCGACAAAAAAATGCTGACCCAAAGACCGTGTTGTAAAAAGACGATCGGGCGAAATCCCCCACCACGGACATGCTGCGAGAAATCGTGGGGGAAATACCCATAGATCCACAGGTTCAGCTGGGGGCTCATGCGCACTTCAAACAAAGCCAGCAGGCTGTAAGCTAGTCCCGACATTGCCAAAGCTACCAGCAGCACTTTGTGACCAGACTCGGTTGCTAGATACCTTGCTCCCAAAAAAAATGGGAGAATAGACACCAGCGTCTCCAGACCTATTGAAAACCCATCGTAAACTCGCATACCCGGTAGAGACAGGGGACCGAATTGCAGTGCTTCTCCGTTCGTCAGAACTGTCGCAAATCCTGATGCAAACAGCACAAGCAGCAGCAAAATCAAGACCAATCTAGCTCCTGCGGACTCTTGTTTGCTCTTGCGGTTACTAGCTGGTCTGTTCAGATGATCGGGCGAATTGTAGCTTCCCGAACCCCATGTTGGTTTTGGTGGGCGTATCAGCAGACACATTATTGTCGCGCTGAGGGCCGGGATCAACGTCTTGTCCAATACAGGCAAAATTGGCAAATCGATCTGCGGTAGGCCAGGTAAAAGCAAGTAGCCCGCAATAATTGAAGCAGAAATCGCACTGGGCTTTTCAAGTACCTTAAACAGGACAACCACAACCAGTGGCCAAGAAAAAAGCACAATGTACGCGATTACGTTTGGCATTGAGAATTGGCCTCAGAAAAAGGCTGTGCGTGTGGGTTCAGGACCAACAATTCCCTGAAACTGTTGGCTCGCAGATAGACATATGCAGATCAAATCCGCATCCTTTTGAATATGGCCTCGGGGATCGCCTTTATCACGAACATTACAATGGCCCAAATCGGCTTGACGTAAACAATATTCTTTTTTTTACGTACGGCCCGCTCGATCGCATCAGCTACTTCGGAAGGTTGCGCGGTCAGTTTTTCAGGTAAATCCAATTCTTGGGTCATCTTGGTGTCGACAAAACCTGGTAATACAGTAACAACGTGAACACCTTTCTTTGCCATCCGGTTACGCAACCCGGACAGAAATGCCGTGAACCCGGCTTTGGCTGATCCGTAGATATAGTTAGTGGCCCGACCCCTTTCTCCTGCGACCGAACTGATACCAACCAGAGCGCCGGAGCCACGTCGCTCAAATCGGTTCGCTAACGCGCCCAAAATGTTGGCGGGGCCTTCAAAGTTGGACCGCATGACCAGAACAGCCGCGTTCGCGTCTTGCTCATCGTTTTCTTGCTGCCCGAGCAGTCCAACGACGCATACTACGATTTCTGGCGATGCAGGCAACGTTTCCACGAAACCATCGTGACTATCCAGATCAACGACGTCGAATTCATGCAAAGTCACGGAAACTTGGTGCCGGATCTCCAGATCAGTTTTTGCTTTTTCAAGATCCTGAGCATTTCGCGCGGCCAACTGGATTGGATGTCCCAACGCGGCATAAGTATGGGCAACCGCCATCCCAATATCTGATCGGGCACCGAGGATTAGCACTGGTCCTTCGCTCACAGCATCAGCCTTTCAGATTGCATCGAGGAAAACTGTTTGTTGACGCCGGTCCGTTCCCGCATGGCAGAAAAATTTGCGACCCGAACTTCGTCCATGTCCTTAAGATCCTGGGCTGCGAGACAGCTATCTTTCGCCAAATAAACCCGACCGGCATAGTCTGCTGTCATCTGACCAAGTTTACTTACTAACGCGATCGATTTTTCGGACACCGGGAAGTCCAACGCCAGAGTGTATCCTTCCATCGGAAAGGAGAATCGACTTTCCTGTGCCCCGAACCGTTTCAGCACTGCAAGAAAGGAGCCTTGTCCAGCTTCGGAAATCTCAGTCAACATGTCGTTCAGACCTGTTCTGGCGTGATCCAAGGGTATGACACACTGGAATTGTGCCAAGCCTTTGCGCCCGTATATCCTGTTCCAGTTCTGAATTGAATCCAGCGGATAGAAGTAGCTGTTCCAATTGACGTAACTGGTCCTATCGCTTCGAGAGCCGCTCCAGTAGTAAAGTGCATTGAATGCTCGCACCGAATATCGATTCAAACAGAATCCCGGAAGGTTAAAAGGAACGTTTAGCTTTTGCTTGGCAACAGTCGGGTAGGGCGTCGCGCGACACTTTTCAGGAATTTCCGAGTGCGATGCATGCTCGCCCAGCATAACCAGCGAGCGGCCCATATTCTCGCCTTTGCTCAAGCAGTCTATCCACGCAACCGAATAAGTCGCGTCCAGAGCTTCTTCGAACAAGTCAATCGCGGCGTCCAGATTTGGCGCAGCATGCGTTGTTTGTCTTATCCATCCAGTTTCGACTGGGCGCAGCCGACAGGCGACCCTGATGATTACTCCCGTCAGACCCATCCCACCAATGGTCCACTCGAACAATTCAGAGTTTTCTGTGCGCGAGCACCTCGTTACTTCGCCATCAATTCCGACGACATCCAGCCAATCGACAAAACTGCCAAATGAACCATCGATGTGGTGATTTTTTCCATGTACGTCGGCGGCTACCATACCGCCCAATGTTACAAAACGCGTGCCGGGGGTCACTGCAGGAAACCATCCCTGCGGCAGAAAGGCGGAAATTACGTCAGACAATAGCACGCCCGCTTCGGCAATGAGTTGGCCGGTTTCAGGATCAAACCCCAGCATGTGATTAAAGCTGCGCATGTCGATTGTATTGGTTCGGCTTAGCGCGCTGTCGCCATAAGCGCGACCGTTTCCGCGGGCAATTGCGCTAGACGCCAATACCGCGTCTTTCAATGCTGCTTTGTCCCGTGGTTTTTGCACATTGCAATCTTCCACGGGGTGATTGCCCCAGCCAGAAAGTTTCATCTAGCTTCTCCGATTGTCAGTGCGGAGTCCGTGAATACAAAGCGACGATCGAGGTTGAACTTCACGATGTAGCCGACTGTCAGTCCTATTACCGCACCCAACTCTCGCATGAGATCTGTACGCCAGATCAACCAGAACCCCGCTTCCGTACCCCAGAAGATTGCTGTCGTCAGAATTCCCATCGCTGTATAGGCTGAAAATTTGCGACTGTGGTCAATAACCCCTTGGCCAAGATCGTAGAATATCCAGCGTTTATCGAGGATGTATTTAAGGACGAGACCAACCCCAGTGCCAACCAACAGCGCAGGGATCAACGCGTCGTCACTGATTATGGCGAACACCACGCGCTGAGCTCCAAGATTTGCCACAGTCGCCAGTACTGCAAACAGCGAATAGCGCAGTAAGAGAGTTCGAAACGTCACAGCACGGTTCCCCCGAACGCGAGCACCGCGACAAAGACAAAGCAGAGTTGGCTTGTCCTGTCTCGCGCCGCAAACACGATGGGATCATCATGCATGTGGCCCCGGTGGGTAATCATGATGATGCGGCTGATCCAGTACAACAGGATCGGACAAATTCCCCACAAGACGATTGGTTGTGCGTAAAGCTCAACCACACTGGGTGAGTTCAGATAAAGGGCTAAAACCAGCACTGCAAGATAACCTGCCGCGATCGCCATCTGAGTCATCAACGGCAGATCGTCGACTTGGTAGCCACGTCCAGTTGCCCCGAGCTTGCCGCGCGCGGCACTGTCAACAAGTTCCGCCTGCCTTTTGACTGCGGCAAGCGAGAAGAATAGAAAAATAGAGAACGCCAACAGCCAGACGGACAATACGATTTGTGTCGCGACGGCCCCGGCGATTATCCTTAGGGTATAAAGCCCTGCGAGTGTACAAACATCTACAATGAGTTTCCGTTTGAGCGAAATAGAATACGCTGTGGTAATGCTGAAATACACAAGCATGACAGCAAAAAAGGCCCATCCTGTAAACGCAGCGACCAAATATCCTCCAAACAGCAGCCCGATGGCCATCCAAATCCCGTGAGAAACGGGAATGCTGCCTGACGCAAAGGGTCTGTTACGTTTTCTTGGGTGCGCGCGATCAGCTTTCAGGTCCAGTAGATCGTTGACCACATAAACACTGGAGGCAATCAGGCAAAAAGAGATAAAGGCTAGAAGGCTGTGTACCAAAACGCCCGTCGCGAAACTATGCGCTGCGATCATAGGCAGGAACACCAGTATGTTTTTTAACCACTGATGAGGGCGCAGCGCCTTAAGATAGGAATTTGGCGAAACCCCATTGGTGGTTAAATGTTCCGCTTCGCAATCCAATTTGTCGACGCCACGGCGCACGGATTGCGGTGCGTTGACCGTAACCGCTTTCTTGGCCTTTGCCCAGATTTTCAAATCTGCCCGGCTGTCTCCCAAATAAGTATAGCTGTGATCGCCATATTGCTGTTCCAGAAATTGGGCCTTTTTATCGCCTTTCAGGTTTACATCCCCGTTCGATCCATGAACCTCGTCAAAAAGGCCCAAATGATCCGCGATCTGATCCGCGATCCTTTGATTCGAAGCGGTAACAAGTGCCGTCCGGCGTCCTGCATCCCGCCAAGACCTGATGTAGTCGACGACGGCCTGATTATAGGGCAACGCGTTTGCATCCACCTTAGCGGTTCTTTGTAGGCTTGCTTTCAATGCCGCTCGCCCCCGAACAAGCGCCGCTGGGGCTGTAAATATTGTGCGCCAGTCTTGAGCCAACGAGGACCAGAAGGTTTCATGCAGCATATCGGACGCAATAAGGGTCCCGTCCAGATCGACAACCAGGACTGGGTCGGCGACTTGCATCGCCTGTTCGTCTGTCAAGGTAGCCTGATCTGCCACCTGCTAAGCCTCCTTAATAAACTGCCAATTGCCCGCGCACATGTCATCCAAGCCAAGCTGCGCTTCGAACCCCAGCAATTTTCTAGCCAAATCTGTCGCGGCGCAGGATACTGCCGGGTCGCCAGGGCGGCGGTTTGTTATTTCATAAGGAATATGTTGGCCAGACGCGCGTTCATAGGCTTTGACGACGTCAAGAACACTGTAGCCTGTACCTGTCCCCAGATTGACACAGTGGTTGCCTCTACCTGCAAATAGCGCGTCCAGTGAAAGAACATGACCGTGCGCCAAATCCTGGACATGGATATAGTCACGAACACCGGTTCCATCCGCAGTTGGATAGTCACCACCATAAACAGTGAGCGATGGGATTAGTCCTAACGCTACTCGGGCGATGACTGGTACCAGGTTGGTCGGCGGTTGACTGGGGTCTTCACCGATCAGTCCTGATGGATGCGCGCCTACGGGATTGAAATACCGAAGAATGCCGACCTGCAAATCTTGGTCTGCCGCAGACAGGCTGGTCAAAAACTCTTCACCGACCAGCTTTGTCTGCGCGTATACGCTTTGCGGGGAAGGACGCGAATCTTCGCGTATGGGCATTTCCGCAGGTTCGCCATAAATCGCAGCGCTGGAAGAAAACACCATTTTTTCAACGCCGGTCGCCTTCATGGCTGAAGCGATGTTGAAAAGTCCTCCGCAGTTGGTTTCGTAATAACCCAGCGGATCAGCCTGACCTTCCGGTACGCTTTTCAGAGCTGCAAAGTGAACCACGGCATCAAAACGTTCTGAATCGAAGACCTGGGAGACGTCCTTTTCAGAACGAATATCGCAATCGTAAACTGTGGTAGGAGCGTTTACAATCTGAGCCAACCGATCCGGCACATCACGGCGCGCATTCGCAAAGTTGTCGAGAATGGCGACCGAATAACCGGCCCTAACCAGTGCGACATAGGTATGCGAACCAATAAAGCCGGCACCACCGGTCAACAATATTCGCCGAGTCTGTATTAGATGTTGTGTCATCTCCCACGAACCCATTCTGACGACCCTGGTCGCAGGCGGACCAGTGTTTGAATTGTCGCATAAACCAAAAATCCGATCGGGACCTGAACCATCAGGTGAAGCAAGTTGGATAGAGATATTTTTTGCGCGTTTTCATTTCTTATAAGTTCTGGGTAGAGACGACGGATTTCCGCAACGCCAGCATCCTGCCGACGCCGAACCCTGACCAGATTACGCATCCCTTCGACCATGGGCCAGTGATATCGAGCAGCAACTTCAATGCGTTCTTCTGGAGCAAAGTTCAACCTTACGAAGGTGTCGTCTGATATGACAGCTGGGAATTGTGCCCACCTTTTACGTCCTGCGGCATTGGCCGAGAATAATCCAGCTCCGACGGCGCCGTTCTGCACGAATGGTAATCGCACCCAAAATTCGGCATAACGTTTCGTTATCCACGTGCTCGGTGGCACCACCTGTATTGTTCCCGTCGCGTATATAGGATGTTGTTGGCTTAACGCCGCACGCAATTGACCGAGCATTTCAGGGTCACATCGTACGTCTGCGTCCAAGTAAATACGGTTATTCCCAATTGCCGCGTCGTCGCCCTGATTAAAGGCATTTGGCTTTCCCGCGCGGGAGATTTTGAGCAGGACAAGACGCCAATTGCGTTCTTCAAATGCAGTTTTCATTGAAAAAACGACGTCTTCAGTGCGATCCGTACATGCATTTGCCGCAACTATGACCTCAACGAGCCCAGCTGAGTTATCCTGTTCCAATAACGCCTCCAAGCAATCCGCGATGTAGTCCTCTTCGTTATGGGCGGCGATTATGACGCTGAGAAAATCATGTTGGACAGTGTCAGTTTGAATATTTCCAGACAATATGTGGCATTCTGTCGTCATGATTAATTTCCGGAAAGCGGATCATGGTACAGTCCCATCTTTTGTTTAAGCAACGCCCATAGAACCGGCGGATCGTCCACAAGATAGCGCCGCCAGCGTTGACGCGGCTCTTTCATAAGACGGTAAAACCACTCCAAACCCATTTTTGTGACCCATGGGGCAGGCCGAGGAAGCGTTCCCGCCTCATAGTCAATTGTTCCGCCTAACGGCAGAAATAACCGAACGTTTGGCATCCGATCTCTGTAGTTGATAATGAACTTTTCCTGACGTCCACCACCTAATCCAACCAGCAAGACCGTCGCGCCCGATGCGTTGATGCAATCGATAATCCGGTCGACCTCCTCTGGGTCTTGCTCATAATCGAAAGCCGGAGCATCGGTGCCCACAATGATTTTTCTTCCTGTCTTTGCGTTGATTTTATCAGCTGCGATTTCGGCAACGCCTGGTTTGCCGCCGCATAAAAAAACGGTGACGTCGGGATTGTCTTTATGGTGCATGTAAAACTTTGGGAAGTAATCTGATCCGGACACCCGCTCGCGAACCGGTGTGCCCATAAGGCGCAAAGCGAAGTATAAAATCTGGCTGTCGCAAGTAACTACATCGAACTTTTTGAAAACGTGTAGAAAATCCGTATCTCGCTGCAGCTTCGCTACCATGTCGGTATGAAGCGTAAGAATCGTGCCCTGTGTAAAGTTGGAAACCAAGTCGGTCATGTCCACGTCGTGGACGTAAATATTCAGCAGATCAACACGGGGAAGTGCGGGATTTTCAGCTGAGTTTGCAACGTTTGGTACACCGGAAATCATCATTTCGCATCTCCGGGCAGAGTTCCAAAGTTTACCTTGCAAGGGCGAGAGCGAGCCTGTGGGTCGTTCCATGGAAACGTCACCGCATGAATATTTGCGTCTGCCGCCAACTTAGTGGCAAAAATTCCGATAGTTTTGGTCTCCATCATCACAGGGTTCATATTACCATTTAACCTAAAACTACATCACTGGAGCACGGGCGTCTGCAAAGCGGAACACTCAGAGCGTCAAATCTGTCAAACTACTAGCTTGTCCCGTTAACTTGGAATCTGGAAAACCGATAATCCACCTTTTGTCTACACATCAAGGCATGGATGGCAAAAGCTAATTTGACACACAGCTTAACCCCAACTGTTCCTGCGATCGGAACGTGAACATTTTAGTTTAAGTGTCGGTATTGTCCGGATTTCAGCAACAGTGGGGATTTTTACTATTACGGAGGAATTTCGCGTGTCCATGTGAAGGACCGCGACGCTGCCGGGATTAGGTGTCAGTTCTAGCCAGAGGAGCAGAAACGTCTGAGCAGGAATTCTTTGGCGAGCGATACGCGATGATCAAAGCACAAGCCAGCATGCCAGCAGCGCCTATCGCTGCATAAATTAAAAGGGCTATCCAAATTGACGTACCCATAATCAAACCAATCCCAGCCGCGAGTGCACCAATTAGCATACCTGAAAGAACCAGCCCAGCTATCATCGAAACAACTCCACATTGCCTGTTTTGCAAAGCCGACCGCATCTACGGCCAAAAAAATTGAAACCTGAAAACAAGGCAAAATTATGCCCTAAGGTATGAACAAATTCTTAATTGCAAACCAAGTGTTGCGTTTTAGAACGGGAATTGAGAGAAAATTTTGTCGAAGACAATCAAAATGTAGCCTTAGAAAGCGAATCATGCGCAAAGTGGTGGGGTCGAGCAGATCAAGGTCTTTTTGCCCGAGGGTCATGTGACCGCGGTAATAATAAGGGCCATAGTATTTTCTTGGTACGGGAGTTTGGAATATGAAAGCCGTTTATGCACTGCTCGTTACACTTGTGCTGAGCGTGGTACTAGCTGCGCCAGCTATGGCTCAAAGCAGTTATAGAATTCAGCCTGGGGATGTTCTTAACATTGAAGTTCTGGAAGATGAAAGCCTCGAGCAAGAGGTGCTTGTACGACCCGACGGGCGTATAACCATGCCTTTGGCCGGGACACTTTCGGTCAGCGGGCGCAGCGTTGAGCAGGTTCGTAATGACCTGACTAATCTGCTGGCTCCGAATTTTGCTGCGCCGCCAAATGTTTTTGTCGCTCTTGGATCCGTCGCTGAACCCACAGACCCAGATCCGATCTTGGTTTACGCAGTCGGAGAAGCGGGGGAACCTGGACGCTACGAAGTGCCACCGGGCACCACGCTGCTCCAGTTCTTTGCGGAAATGGGCGGGTTCTCTCGCTTTGCGGCCACCAAACGCATTATTTTGCGTCGGGCCGACCGTTCAGGTAATGAGCGGGTATACAAGTTTAACTATGACGCCATTCTCGAAGGTGCTGGGCAAGGCGGCGCAACGAGACTGGTTGACGGTGACGTAATAGTAGTGCCTCAGCGCCGATTGTTTGAATGACCTGGAAGTGACCAACACGTGATACAGGCTCCCACCCATCGAACTATACGAATAGGTGCTGTTTTTGCCGCATCTACATTTGCAAGCATGAACTTCGCGCAGGAGGTGCCGCTAGAGCCAGGCGGACTGCAGATGCGTTTCGGAGTTGCCGAAAGACTGGAATATGGTCGAAACTTGGCCTTGGATGTTCCCGAAGAGGGGAACGGTTTTATAGCTTCGACAATTCTTTCCTTCGGTCTGTCAAGCGAGACCCGGACCCAAACTTTGGAATTGGACGTCGTGACAGGATTGCGCCTGCAAGACCTTCCAGACAACCCGGACACTTTTGATGTCGGGGACTCTCGGCTTGACTTTGGGTATACGCGCGATGCGGCTAATTCGGGTCTGGCACTTGATGCAGAATACTTAAGGTTTGATGTAGGATTTCTTCGATCGCTTACGGATTTCGAGGATGAAGATGGGTTCATTACGCTGCCAGCGGACTTTGCAAGCCTTACAGGCGAAGGGACACGTAGTGACTACTTGCTAGGATTTGCCTTCGACGGTGGGCGAGAAAATTTGATAGGTTACAATTTAGGTTTGTTTGCTTCTGGTATCAATTATTCGGAAACCGGAGACGACGAATTTGATGACAGCGATACAATCATTGGTGAAGCTGGTCTTACCTTTGCATTGTCTCCAGTGACCTCCACCAGCCTGACTTACACCAAAGAGAAATACGAAGAAGACGACATCGATCAGACTGACAGGGACACTGATACAATTGCATTTGGCGTATCCCACGAATCTTCTGACCGGACCCGTATTGACGCAACGATCGGGTACACTGACGTAACCGAAAGGCGAGAAGTATCGGGGGACCGGGACGAATCCGGTGTCGTCGGAAACCTAGGTGTTTTTCATGACGTCGCAAACGGAACGGTTTTTGGTGAATATGACTCCAGTCTTAATGCTACTGGCCGTTTGGATCGCCTGATCGTGGGACGCACGCTTCCCATTCCGGACGGAGATTTTGCCTTTAGTCTTGGCGCGGCACATCGACCAGATGGTTCTGTTGATCCAATAGGCGCATTGTTGTTCGATCGCGATTTTGGTCAAAACTTTTTGCGTATACGACTAAGCCGTGACATACTGTCGGATACTGATGACGAATATACGGTTACGAATGTCGTCGATTTGGGGTATCTCTGGCGTCTGACACCGGTTTCTCAATTCGGTTTGCGTGCGACCTACGCTATTACAGAAGCGACTGTGACTGAACCACGCACAGAATTGGGATTTTTCAGCGCGGTTTACAGCCATGAGCTTACGGATGATTGGCGTTTCAATGCTGGGTTCGATTACCGTGTGTCGGAAGACGACGCAGGACGCGCGACTAGTCCGCAAGTTTTCGCAGCCATTGGAAAGGAGTTTTTCTGGAGGCGATAGAGTGGAATGTCGAAATGTTGAGCCCATCTGGTTTTTGGTTGTGATGGGCTTCTAAGACCGCACCTACTAGCCGTGTGTTTTGGTGGTGGGGGAATAAGTGAGTAGTTGAATGCCGAAAGAATATGAGGAAGTACTAAATCAAGTTTCTGGCTTGAAGCCTTTTGATATTCCTTTCAATCGGCCCAAGCTAATCGGCAATGAGCGAAGCTACATTCAACAGGGACTAGAGGAAGGTTTCTTCGCTGGAAACGGTCGTTTTACGGTGGCATGTGAATCTCTACTGAAGGAAATGACCGGTTCTCCCAAGGTGCAGCTTGTTCATTCCTGTACCGCCGCGCTTGAAATGGCGGCCATCCTTTGCGATTTGGGTCCAGGCGATGAAGTTATCACGCCGTCTTTCACCTTCGTGTCGACGGCAAATGCAGTCGTTATGCGCGGGGCCACTCCCGTTTTTGTAGATATTTTACCAAACACTCTGAACATTGATCCGGATGCGGTTGCCAAAGCGGTGACGCCCAAAACAAAGGCGATTTTTGCAGTTCACTATGCTGGTGTGCCGGCGGAAATGGACGCGTTGGCAGAAATTGCGAAAGCCCATAACATAATCCTTGTCGAAGATGCTGCTCAAGCGTTGGGATCAAAGTATAACGGACGACCTGCTGGAAGCCTTGGCGATCTTGCCGCATTCAGCTTTCACGCCACAAAAAACGTAACGTCCGGGGAAGGCGGAGCGCTTGCAATTAACCGGGCTGATCTCGTGGAGCGTGCAGACGTTATTCGCGACAAAGGGACAAATAGATCCCAGTTTTTTGATGGGCTTGCAGAGAAGTATACTTGGGTTGATATAGGTTCATCGTACTCACCGTCTGAACTAACTGCCGCCATGTTGTTGGCACAGCTCGAGCAGATGGAGGCTGTGATTTCCGACAGGCTATCATCTGCAGCCCGCTATCAATCTGCGTTCACGGACTTGGCCGAGATGGGGCGTATTGATCTGTTGGTCAGACCTGTTCACTGTCAAGGAAATGGCCATTTGTTCTGTCTTTTGCTTCGCGATGAAGCAGAGCGCCGCAAGTTCATCGCTGATATGGACAATTTTGGCATTGGCACGCCGTTTCACTATGTCCCTCTGCATTCTTCGCCTGCAGGACGAAAATATGGGAAATGCTCAGGATCATTGACTGTTACGGAGCAGTTGGCTGAAAGGTTGGTACGTTTACCCTTGTATTATAACATGGGGGAAACGGTCGACCGTGTGATTAAGACTGCGCGAAATGCATTGATGAACTAGCAACGCGATTTGCGCGATTCACATGTTAAATCGCGACAGATAATATCAGCTTCCTGACGTTTGTGCTCATGTGCGAAGAGCAATTTTCAGTGCGCTAATTCCGGGTCTGCGTTAGAGATTTTTAGTTGATTGGAATCTGGCAACGATACTTGAACCTTGCTACGAATAACGCGTCAGCAGAGTAATACACGATGTCAGAGTCCAATGAGCTTGTCCTTTTCCCTAGTCTGAAAGCGCAACGTTTGCCGAATGGCAAATTAGTGATGACCCAAAAGTACATGGAGGGAGCAGGGCGGTTTGTTGACAAATGGCCAGGTCCGGTGACCGTTATGGTCGAACTCGATGATCGTCCTACCGAAGATATGGACCGTGTAGAAGCAAGGCCAGAACTGTTCGGCTTCGAAATTGAAGAGCGCCCCAAATCCGAGGATGAGTTTGCCAATCGACTGAAACACTCGGCTATCGGCCTTGGCTTTCTTGCAGGCAACAACATCATGATAGCCAAGGCATGCAACAAGGTCGGAATGCCGCTTGTATGCACAAGCGAATATTCACCAAGGACAGAACGTCAGATTGTTGCGGCCGAATTGCCGCAAGACCATATGCGCCGTGCCCGTCGATTGCTTTGGCTACATGCCGAGGAAAAGCGGCGCCAAAAGCTATTGCCTATGCTGGCGGGACTGCAATGCAGCGGCACGCCCACATACGACTTGTATCGCCATCTTGTACCGAGTGCTCTCTTGTTCTTTGACAATAGAGTTTATGAGAAAGACATCCTTCCGACTGATCAGGTAAAAAGCCGGTTCAACGACTTGTTGTCGGGGCGGCCTTTGAAGTTGGTTTTCGGAGGCCGGCTTTCCACAATGAAAGGCGTATCAGAGCTTCCCAAGATCGCCAGAGAGCTACGCGACCGACGCATTCCCTTCGAGATGACAATTGTCGGTACCGGGCCACTTGAATCCGCGCTAAAAGACGCAGCCTCGTTCTTTGGATTGAATAATTTCGTAAAATTGCTTCCGCCTATGGACTTTCGTAATGGTTGGATCCCTTTCCTGCGTGACAATGCCGACCTATTTGTGTGTCCGCACGTTCAAGGTGACCCGTCCAGTACTTACTCAGAAGTCATGTCATGCGGGGTTCCAATAGTCGGTTATGCCAACGAAGCTTTTGAAGGTGTGTTGAAAAACTCGGGCGGAGGTTGGGCATCACCGTTGCGACGTCCTGCTAAACTTGCCGAGTTGATTGGCGCCCTTGATAAAAATAGAGAAGAAATTCTGAAAAAAGCTCAGGCGGCAGTTTCGTTCGCATCTGAGCACGCATTTGAAAAGACATTTGAGCGACGGGCAGAACATCTTCGTTCACTGGGCCGGTTCAGAAGTTCATAGCCAGCAGCAACAAATACAAGTCTTTTGTTGACTTCGTTGGAGTTTGGTGCGGGTGGAGGGACTTGAACCCCCACGCCTTGCGGCGCCAGAACCTAAATCTGGTGCGTCTACCAATTTCGCCACACCCGCTTTCTGATGCCCTGCACCAGCATGGCGCGGTGAATAGCAAAGCTTACAAGCGAGCGCGAGTGGTAAAATTGACGAACCCAAAAAATTTTTCACGATGGAGACAAAGATCGAAGTTCTTGCCGCCGCTAGGAAGTTAGTGTCCTTTGAAAACCTGATTGTCCAAAGTTTTGAGTCACCTTCAGAACACCTTGAGAAATTCCTATTTGGAAGTTCACTCCGCTTATGAAACGCTCGCGACGTAAACAAACTGTTTCCAGGTTGGGAACTCCGATAGCTAATACTTGTACTACCCGTATAAATTGTTCTTGCTTAGTTAACCCAAGCCCCCGTTTTGATCGGATTGCACTGGCCCAGGCTGCCCAAGCAACCTTTCTGGACTGCAAACGTCACATGCGGTTTTCGTAAATTACTATAAAAAATAGACAGTTATAACATGATCTTGCGAATAGGGTTTCGACTCGTTCACGGGCCCCGTTGTACTTTTGAACGGTTTTGTACTGATGGTTTGCAAACCAAAACCCGCTTGGGTTGAAGCGCAAGTAAGAACCTCCTCCTCAATTGCGCCACAATTGAAACGTCAAAATATCCTAATCACGTCAAAATAACACCGTGGTAATCATAATTGATGAACGTCGGGATTTCATGAGTCCTTTTCGCCATCAGGCATCTTGTCAGTATCTGCTCATCTCCAGAACGAGGGCCTTAATAGTGACAGACCAGATAAATTCTGCTGCTTCCGAGCAAGACATCGTTGGGCTTGCCCGCAAAAGTTTCATTGGCGAGCTTAAAACCTTCAATTCCCAACACCCAGGAACGGGGTTTGGAATCTCGCTTAAAACACATTCGGGTAACCGCTATCTTCTGGCTAACGCTAGAATGCCGCTGCCTGAACACAGATCTCAAGACTTTCCAACCGGTCGCCGGGTCGCGCGTCTGGAGAACAGTGAGCATTTCCGCTCAATTGAAATCTTGGCTGACTCCTTTGCTTATGAATCGATCTCGCCACGTACCGAAGCGGCGATTTTGGGCAATGCTTTAGACCTAATCGCGCGGATCGATTCGTTGGCCAGTCGGTCGGCGAAAGGTTCGGGCAACCGCATAGCCGCAACTGGTACCGGAGGCTGACCATGGCGCGCAATGACCACCTTCTGTCTGTGGGAAACGAAGCCCTGTCACCGATGACAGATGCAATGTCCGCACTGACAACACAGATAGATCAACTGACTGAGGTGGCGGATGCGCGGTCCTCCGCACGCTTGGCGACGCTTAAGACGAAAATGGAAAATTTTACTGCCAGCGTGACGTTGGTAGGTCAAGTCAAGGCTGGAAAATCTTCGATAATCAACATTCTGGCGGGACGGCCGAACCTTCTACCGTCAGATGTGAATCCGTGGACTTCTGTTGTGACAACCCTGAACATTAATACACGTACCGAGGGGGACACCCGTTCCAAGTTCACGTTCTTTGAACAGGAAGAATGGGACAACCTTATGGTCGGCGGAGGCCGGTTAGGAGAACTTGCCAATCGCGCTGGCGCCGATGACGAGATGGATGATATTCGTCGTCAAGTCAATGAAATGAAGGCCAAATCAGAAGAACGACTTGGCAAGCATTTTGACCTGATTCTTGGTCAAAGCCACCAATATGACTATTTTGATGACGAATTAATTCAGCGGTATGTTTGTTTAGGTGACGAGGATGATCCGGACATCAACCCCAAGACGGGACGGTTTGCCGATGTAACGAAATCGGCAGAGCTTTTCATGGATATCCCGCAATATCCAATTTCGCTAAAGCTTTGCGATACGCCGGGTGTAAATGACACATTTATGGTGCGCGAACAGATTACGCTTCGCAGTCTGCGTGGTTCCGAAGTGTGCGTCGTCGTATTGGCAGCCAGCCAAGCGCTGACGACAATGGACATGGCGCTGATGAGGATCATTTCTCAGTTCGAAAACCGGCAGATAATCCTTTTTGTGAACCGTATTGACGAGTTGTCGGATCCCGTCACTCAGGTTCCTGAGATTCGCGACCGCATTCAGGACACTCTGAAACAGAATAATATCGACACTGAAACCAGCATTGTCTTTGGGAGCGCCCAGTGGGCCGAAGCTGCTTTGACGGGGAACCCCGACATTCTAACCGAAGAATCCCGTCAGGCTCTGAACACATTCTACCTCGCTGCAGGTTTTGGGGACCAGTCGGCGTCTTTGGACAAAATCTGGGCGCTCTCGGGCCTTCCGGACCTTTTGCTGGCAATGAATGAACGAATCGCCGAAGGAGCGGGGAGCCGACTATTGGATCGTGTGCGTCATCGGGCGCGTAACATTGCCAGCCAAATTCGGGCTACTACGGTGGCAAAGACGTTGTCGACCAACGACGGGGTGCTCCGAGATCTTGACGGAGTGTCCGCGGAAAAAGCTATTGTGACAGTTTCGGAAGAATATGAACGAAAGGTAAACGAACTTACTGCCAAGCTGCGGGACAAGGTCTTGGAGCGGCTGGCATCGGCCGAAGCGAATTTTGTCAAACGGGCAACAGACTCACTGATCGCTCATCTAGAGCAAAATGGTGAGGAGGGGACTTGGCAATATGATCCCGCGGGTCTTCGGACTTTGCAAAAAGCAGCATATTTTAGCTTTGGACGTTCCATGCGCAAGGAAGCGGGCGCTATTTATTCCTCGGCGGCTACAGATGTTGAATCTCTGTATCTCAAACTTTTGGGCAACCATCTGGGTGAATTCAACATCGAAGCCCCAATCGTCCCGCGTGTTCCGCCTCCCTTGGGCATTGGTCGAACCATCGCATTGGATTTGCAAAGTACGTGGTGGCGTCGGTGGTGGCAGAAACGTAAAGGGTTTGAAGCTTATGCCGCTGATTATACGCGTCTGATTTCGTCCGAGGCGAATTCCATCACAAAAGACATAGAGGAAAATCAGATCGCGGCGGTGCTAGAGAACGTTCGTGCGGGCATGGCGGATTTCTTGGCTGAACAAAAGGACACGCTCCTCAGTATTTCAAAGTCAGGTAATCGCGATCCTGCAGCACAAGCGGCGTTGAACTCCGGAACGCAGCCACAAAAGTCGCGTGACGACATCCTCGGCGACATCCTCAAAGACCTCAGTAACGAAGCAGCATAAGAAGAGTTATGGTAAAAAACACAGATCCCCGCTTCGTCTCTCCCATGGCATGGAACCGCATTGAGCAGTGGTCCCGTCGAAAGCCAGCTTTTGCGCTTATGGGAGAGTTCAGTGCCGGAAAGTCGACACTGATGAACTTTCTTTTGCGTGAGCAAGCCCTGCCAACGCAGGTGACAGCAACACAGCTGCCACCCGTATGGTTCAGTTGGGGAAGCAGTCCGGCCTATGTCAAACGGCACGACGGCAGCAAACAAAGTATCACTTTGGATGAACTTGAAACAATCGCTGTCAATGATGCACAATTCGTCCGGATATTCCTCAAGGCTGACATTTTGGAAGCCGTTGATCTGATCGACACGCCCGGCATCTCGGACCCTAAGATTTCAACGGATGTCTGGCAGCGAGCTGTTGGTCAGGCAAATGGCGTACTGTGGTGTACGCATTCCACTCAGGCTTGGCGTGAAACCGAGCGTGCGACTTGGGTATCGTTGCCGGAACGATTGCAGAATAATTCGTTGCTGTTGATTACACGTGCCGATGCCCTGAGTGCGAAAGACAGGCAAAAAGTACTGCGTCGTGTGAACCGCGAGGCGGGTCACCTTTTCAATCGCACAATACTGTTTTCGGCTCGTGATGCTATAACTGCGCGCGATAAGACGGGTGATGCCGAGTTGTGGTCGCGCAGCGGCGGTGGAAAAATGGTCGACAGCTTTTTGGAGATTACAGAACAGATAATGGATGGCCGTGCTGATCAACTGGCCCGGTATCAAATCGATAAATCGCAGTCTGGTCAAACCTTGGTTCACCCTGCAGAGGAAGCGGATTCAATACCCGAAGACTCGCAAGTCAAACTAGTTGAACTCAGCGGAGGCTTCAAAAGCGAGGATCGCAATGTAATCACTAACTTTCCGGTAAGGCCGGCTCGGGTAGAACGCCGAACCGAAGAGCCAGAGCGTTCTCGCATTGACCCCGATGAGGCTGAACGCATGCGTGCTGAAATGGTCAATGATGTAGAAGCGACCTCGAAAGAAGAGTTGCGGTCATACTTTCGCGAGACTACGGAAGATTCTCCGCATCTAAGTGGACTGACAAACCCTGATCTAGATGTAGATGAGTTTGAGTTTTCCGAGGGCGACGAAGTAAATGAAGAACCCGAACTGATCATTGTAAGTCAGGAAGAAGAAGATAGCCTGACTTCGGAAGTTGAATCCAAACCTGGGCCAGACATAGGACAGTCCGTTTCTTCGATCACGGCCCTGCTTGCAGAACAAACGAAAGGCGACGGGGAAGATTATGAACCCGAACCCGAAGGCAATGTTCTGACCGCGGCCGAAGTTGTATCTATTGAACCCGACACGCCGATGTCACGTGAAGACATGTCAGACCAAACGGACCCAACTTCCGAACATTTGCTTGCCGCTCGAGTTAGTGCGCCGCCTAGCGCCTTGTCGATGTGGCGCGAGATTGAGGAAAACGATCCTCTGCCTGACGACGCGAAAGGTCTGAAAAATGCCTTTACCGCGTTTCTGCGGGAATTCGATCAGATCGCATTGGAACACAACGCTCATGGGCAAAAAAATCCGCTGCGACCTGTTCGGAAATCGAATGACAACTCTGGCGCGGAGTGGCATGTGTTGTAGCGAAAATTGCGATTAATGGGTTTGAAGTAACCGATCGCAGGAACAGGCTGAGATATGTCAATCGAAAAGGTTTTAGCAGCTGCAATCGAAGCTGTACCCGGCTGCTTGGCAGCCGGTTATATCGATATGGAAACGGGGATGCTGTTAGGTACAAGTGCTATCGAACAGGACAATGCCAGTAGCTTAAAAAGTTCGGCTTTGGCTGCCACTAACCTGTTTCAGGGAAGCGGCATCGCAGCCTTTGAAAAGCTGTTGCGTTCGGACGAGGCAGATCAGACGATTATCTCGGTTTTTGGGGAAGTCGCGGTGTTCTCGGACGACCGGGTATTCATTTTTCTGCGAATGCAAGAGCTCTCGGACCATGTTATTTTTTTTATCTGTCAAGACCGCACCAATATCGAGCTGATGTTAGCCAAATCACATCTCAGCCTTGGACCAGTTGCCGCCGCAATTTAGGCGGGGCCCAAAGGGGATAATGACATGATGGACCCTGAAATTTTAGATCTACTAGAAGAGATTGGGCGAACCTCCACCGCTCGTCTGACCCCTGCAATCTGCCTTGCCGGCAAGAGGCCACAGGATAGGCGCTCCCAAGTTCTGAAGGCTATCAGGTGCACAATATTGCCTCGAAGACTGGATTTTGTTGCCGCAGATGGCACACGTTTGTCAATCGATGTCGGCAGTTCGCGCGTAACGAATATCCTTGAATGCGATACTGGCCCAAAGCCGGATTTTGAAATGGATACTCGGGCGTCATTGATTGAGCAATTGGCACGCCTGATATCTGATCTCGTATCTGCCCCTGGCCCACTGCAACTGGAGTCTCTGTGCCCTGATACTTCGCTCGCGGCAGATGATGTCGGTTTGACCTATTCTGAAGTTGCGACCGCTTGCGCCAACATAGACTTACCTGAAGAGCCACGCGTAACTCTGGTGCCAGATAACCCAATTGAAACAGAGTCCGTGCAAGACCCAAATTCTGACGATCTGCCTGCCGCGGCCAAGACGTTTTACGATGGTATGGACAGATTTGCGTTGGGGCGTTTTTTAATTTCAAGTGATGGCAGTGAGGTTTCACAGTTCGAGGGCTTGTGCGCACAGGATCAGCCCGCGCACCCAGATAAGGATGTCCTATCTGAAATCATTCGCGACCTCGTCGGATGGCAAACCGACAGCAGCACAGACCTGCCGCAAATGGTTGTTATGCGTCCTTCCGGCGGCCAGGGAACAGGCGTGGCGTTTGTAAGTGACGGCAAGAATACGACTGGGGCCTTACACGATGCTCGTAAGCTTGAGGCTGTTGTATCGATGTGGAAATCATCAAAGAACGCCGCCGAATAACCCCGATCCTGCCCAATAGTGTCCACTTTTTTAATCTAGGTTCGGAAGCGAGTTGTCAGGGTAAACTAATGAGTGAGCTGAGCCGCCGCGAACTAATTCGCATCGCCGAAGATATGAATGAAATAAGCAATGACGAGACCCGTCATTTCATTTCTCGTATTGTAGACGACCTTTCAAAGCTAAAGCCCTCAATTGCATTTGTCGGACAGATTAAGGCTGGCAAGTCGCGCCTAATTAACGGTTTTACCGGTCAAGCTGGATATCTTCCGTCTGATGTGAACCCTTGGACAACAGTGATCACCGATATGCATTTCGGCCACCCTTCTGGTCGCACTTCTGGGGCTGAGTTTCACTTCTTTGACAACCGTCAGTGGAAGGCTTTGATTGCCGAAGGTGAAGAACTGCGCAACATGTTCCCCGATGACGAGGACAGCTATAAGCGGGAGATGATCGAAGAACAGGTCGAGGCGATGAAAACACGCGCTCGGTTGCGCCTGGGCGAAAGCTATGAACAATTGCTGGGCCAACGTCACGACCTGGAGGAGCTGACATCAGAGGATTTGGCTCGTTACGTATGTGCGGGAGACGATCCAGCGGACGACGGAGAGCGCGACCCCGGATCGGATCGAGGCCTTTACAGCGACATAACCCGAAAAGCCGAAGTTTTTTTCGAAATTGGCCATTTCCCGTTTCCGGTCACAGTTACTGACACGCCCGGTGTAAATGACCCGCTATTAATCCGGGAAGAAATATCGCGCCAATATCTTAAAGAGTCTGATTTTTTTGTGGTGGTTCTGTCCGCCCATCAGGCCCTTTCGCGGGCAGACCTGAAGTTGTTTCGTCTCATGCAGGCGCTGGAGTTGGGGCAGATCGTTGTATTTATCAACCGGGTTGATGAACTAGGGGGCGGTGCCGAGGATGCTGACAAGGTCAAGGCTGATGTTGTGGAAGGTCTTGAAAATGCCCTTGGAAACTCTGAGATCGATGTGCTGGTGGGCAGTGCCCAATGGGCCCATTACGCTTTGACCGGTGATGAATCTGGCATTGACCATGACCAGGTTCTGGCTTGGCTGCGTACCCATCCGGAACAGATGAACCAGTATCTGTCTGGTGTGCAGGAGATCAAACAAGGCCCCGGACCCATCAGTCGCGAGGCCATTTTGCGTTACGCCGCGATGATTGCGTCCGGCTTGCCAGACTTGCGCCATCATGTAACACAAGCATTGGCCAACGGCCCGCGTAGTGAACAAATGCGAATGGCCTGGCAGCACCTTAATGGATTTGCACAGGGTGACTTGGAGCGTAGCACCGCAAGGTTACGGGCATTGGATGAGGAACGCGCGGATGATCCAAGCGCTATCGAAGGCAACAAGAAGCTAGCGGAATTGAAAACCCTCATTGCTGAAAAATCCGAATCCATAACCAAGGACATGGACAATGTTCTGGCCAATTTGCGTGGTGTAATGGACGACACCGTATCGGAGGCAGTGTCGACCGTTGTCCGTGGTTCTGATGGGAATTCCCCACTTCTAAGTCGCGATGGTGAAACCGAACTGAATTTTGGTCCGCTACGTGAAAGGATGCGGGAACTGGTGCAGGGTGCGACACAAGTCATACGCCAACGCATGCTGAGTGAGCTTTATGCCGTGGACATGCAAAGCAATTCAGCATTGCGTGCCCTTCCCGGGTGGAAGGAACCTGTGGACAATCGAATGAACACCAGCGCAGTAAGGTGGTTTCGCCCAGATACAACGGCTTTGACTCGTGGAATAACCGTTGAACTTCGAGTGACCTGGTTGTCGCGATTGATTTCAAGGCGCAGCGTTGTGAATAGGGCTGAACGAATGATCGTTCAGGAATTTGAGATGATCGGGGATGATCTGATCGATACTGCCCGCGGTGACCTGTTAGACCGTATGCAAACAGTAGTGGATCATTATTTGGCACTTTTGGCTGGGCACTTGGAGCACCGCGCCGGACCGAATGGAGGCAATGCCCGTGCCGAAGCGCAACAAGCTGTTGACCGTGCTCGACGTATAGTGGACGAACTGGGCTCGGTCCTTGGGCCCGACCGGTTCGAGGCTTTACACGCTGAGGCAGCAGAATGATTGAATTTCCCGGAACCGAGCAGGTAGTAAAAAAACTCGAAAGCTTTCTGACGGCAACCGAAAACACTCCATCCTCAATTGAATTGGATGAGCTACGCGAACGGGCTATTACGCATGCGCAGCGGTTGTCCAACACCGTGGCTATCGGTTTTGCCGGAGAGTTTGGTGCCGGAAAATCCAGTTTAGCCAATATGCTGGCAGGAGCTGACATTTTGCCCACCGGTC
>NZ_JBXWSJ010000047.1:0-33559 GCF_059613365.1 Ruegeria sp. BHSA163 | reverse complement strand
CGCGTTGATCGGATTGCCTCAAGGAAGTCTGTTTCTTTTCATGGTTCTCTCTGCATCAGCATCCTATATAGCGGTGCCCGCAGCCATGAAGATTGCCTTGCCCAAGGCAGAGGCAGGAATTTATTTGACCCTCTCTTTGGGTGTTTCTTTCCCCTTCAATATAACGATCGGATTGCCGCTGTACCTATGGTGGGTAACCTAGCAGGTCATCCGTCAAAAGGTTTCGACCCAGAGCCTGATCGTAACCTCATTGCTCCATGCTGAACGGTGTTGTCGGACCAGGTTCATATATTCCTGCGCAATAGCGTCTGGATGCAATATACTGCCTTGATCGTCGCTATTCCCATGGACGTCCGGATTTCGAATGGTTCCATCAACATTGACCCAAGCGACATGTATTCCTTTGGGGTGCAATTCTCTGGCCATGGATTGCGCCAAGCCACGTTGAGCAAATTTTCCCATCGCGAAAGGAGCTGAAAGAGGATACCCCTTCACCCCAGCGGAAGCACCAGTGAACAGGATCGTCCCGCGTCTGTCATCCTGCGCTTCTTGCATCAGCATACGCCGCGCGGCCGCTTGCCCCATTAAGAAAGCGCCATACGCCGTCACTTCGACAGATTTTCGCACGTCTTCCGGGTCAAAATCCGTGATAGGCCCACGAACACGGGCCGATGGGTTGTAACAGGCTATTCGCAAAGTCCCAGGCAGATCAGCAATCAATGAAGCCATGCCAGCTGCATCAGTTCCATCCAAGCTGTGCAACTCCGCTCCGGTTTCCGCAGAAAGATCTTTTAGGTCTGAGACATCGCGCGCCGTCAGATGCAAACTGTACCCCGCTTTTGACAATGCGCGTGCGAACGATGCGGATAGCCCGGCTCCTGCACCCACGATCAAGGCCTGAGATTGCTCGTTCATGTTCGACATGTTTTCTTCCTAAGGCTGAAATTAGGTTCTTTCATCTCGCTATACGGGCAATTCAGTTGACCAGCAATACTGCTTCAACTCTCCGGTTTGTATACCGCCCTTCGGACGTAGAATTCGATGTTATAGGTGAAAGGTATCCAACGCCTTCGGCCTGAATACGGTCTGCCGCGACACCATGTGTTTCTATTAATCGGTTTCTTACCGCCTGCGCCCGTTTGGTGCTGACAGCTACGTTTGCCTGAAGATCACCTGTATCGTCCGTGTGCCCAACCAAAGCCAGCTTAACTCTGGGATTTTCATTCAAAAACGCTGCAAGCAGACGCAAGGAAGAAAAAGGAGCATCGCCCAGCGCAACCTCGCCCGTTGAAAAATGCAGATCGTCAAGGATTACGTGCCCGTCGCGCTGCAGAACCTGTAATAACCCAAGCGTTCCATCCACGGCTTCTTCGATCACAAGCGGCGGCGGGCTAGAGGCCTCGACCGGCGCGACGCGAATTAGCTGAACGAACCCATCCGGAGGATTTCGGCTAACCAACAAGCTCAGTACGTCGCTTCCACGGGTAGCGGATAGAAATCGGAAATCATGGATGGCAACGTACATGTCTGGTGTGGGCACCACCTCGGTGCCAAACCGAAAATCAAATCCACCACAATTGCGAGAGTCACACTCGAAAATAATATCATATCCCTGCGCCGCCAGTTGGTCGCGCAGAGGGGCCAATATTTGCAGCGTTGTGCTAGAGCCTGATTGCACCCTCCATGTCGTCCGCTCGACCCGCCCTTCCACTGTGCGCGCAGGCACTTTTCCATTGGCGAAAGCCCCGGTAGGAAGGTCGTAGCTGTCCAAAGGACTGATCCTTTCGCTGATCTGACGAGCGGAAGCCGGCATCGCCAGATCCTGCGCATTGGCATTTGTGGCCAAAAGGATTGCAAGGAAACTCAGTACTCGGATCATCGATGTTGCGCGTGGTACTCAGGGTTCGGGGTCATACCCGTTGCGCTTGCCACGCGATTGGTCATATTAAAAAAGCCTGCAACATTTGCAATGTCCCAAATATCTCGGTCGGTAAAGCCCGAGTCGCGTAAATTCTGGCGATCACCTTCTTCGATTTCGGCGCTGCTCATTGTCATTTTTGCGGCGAAATCAAGCATGGCACGCTGCCGATCATCCAATACAGCCACCCGGTAATTCATAATCAACATTTCGCCCAACTGTGGGTCGCCCGAGAGCTGTCGCACCGCCGCACCATGAGCAACTAGACAGTAGAAACACTTATTTATCGACGAAACGACCACCGCAATCATTTCACGCTCCAATTTCGACAATCCGCTGTCAGCCAACATCAGGTCGTTGTACATTGCAATGAACGCATTGAGCTTTTCGATGTCGAACGCGTAAGCCTTAAGCACATTCGGCACCATACCCAGTTTTTCAATACAGATATCAAAATATTTCTGAGTCTCCGGCGGCAGCGGATCGACCATCGGCAAGTTCAGCGCGGTGGCTTTGGTGAGTTCAGTCACGACAGATCAGTCTCCTTTGACGCGGTAATGATACTCTCCCACGATTTGCATTCCGAGGGATTGATAGAGACTATTGGCCCCTAAATTGCTTTTTGTGCAAATCACGCTGAGAGTATCGGCTTTGTTGTCCGATGCCCAAAACGCAGCGGCGCGCATGGCCCATTGCCCCAAACCTTGACGCCGATGTTGTGGCAGGATTTCAAGCGCGTGAACCATGGCGATACGTTCGTGAACAGCGACAAAACCGGTTCCCGCGGGTTGATCACTCTGGCGCATCAACAAACCTGTCTTTGGGCCTGACACCCGATCCATCACGGCCAACCTCTCCGGGCCAATTCCGCATTGGGCCCAAATCTCACGCATTATCGCCAGCGGTTCCCAAATCGAAAACACTGTAACGCGGGGAACCGGGGAATCCATCAAATTGTTGATTTTGCATGAATAAATATTGACAGGATCAAGAACGCCGTAACCGCGCTGTTCTAATCTCGCATCCAGCATTTCGTCGCCGGGATGCAAGCAAAAAATAAGCTTCTGCCCCATCGCTAACATCGCATTTTCAGCAGCGTCAATGCTACCTGCCTCAACCTCGCCAACAAGGTTAGCTGCAGACACCCTGGAACCGCCTCCGCGACCTTCGCGCAATTTAAAGGGACCGACCTTCATGTAGCTTGCCGCGGGCCAAGTGCCATCTACAACGTCAGGCCAGTTAGCGCTCAAAGTTCCAGTTCCTTGGCGAGCCGAGTAATTGCAGCATCGATGCGCCCACCTTCGGTGCCGCGCACGACGACGTTTGCGCCAAAAACGCCGTTGCGTTGAAATGGATAACACCCGATGGACAGGTCGCTAAAATCCTCTGCCAGCAATGACAGATTTGCGGCAATATCGCCTTCTCCACGCTCAACACGAAGAGTTTGGGACAGCAAAGGTGCCCCCCCTGTCAAAGTGGGTAGCACGCTGGCGACCATCGCTTGAAAAACCGCCGGTATCCCCGCCATCACATGCACGTTACCCAAGCTGAACCCTGGCGCAGTTGAAACCGGGTTGTCGATCAGTTTTGCGCCGTCAGGAATGCGCGCCATACGCAATCTCGCTGCGTTCAATTCCAACCCGGAATTTTCGTAGTGCGACCGCAGCAAGGCGCGAGCGTCATCGCGAATACCAATATCCGCACCCAAAGCGCGAGCAATACAATCAGCAGTAATGTCGTCATGGGTGGGTCCGATTCCACCGCTGGTAAAAACGTTGTCATATACATTGGAAAGGGCCAGAACCGCAGCTTCGATTGCTGGCGCATCATCGCTAACGATCCGAACCTCTTTCAAGTCGATACCCAGCTTGGTTAACTCGCCGGCCAGATAATGCATATTTGCATCACGGGTGCGGCCAGAAAGAATCTCATCCCCGATGACCAACATCGCTGCGGTTGGATTGGCCATTTCGCGCTCTCCCCTTGATCGGACGCTTGCGCAGATATAGGCCTTCGAGCATGCAATTTGAAACCCCCCTTGTTCCCGCCCGCCTGATCCGCCGATACAAACGCTTTTTAGCCGATTGCAGGCTTGAAAACGGGCGCGAAGTTACAGCTCATTGCGCAAATCCCGGTTCGATGATGGGCCTAGCCAATCCCGGTGAAAAAATTTGGCTAGAACCGAACAGTGATTCAAAGAAAAAGCTGAAATACGGTTGGCGACTGGTCGATCATGAAAACGGCGACTTTACCGGGGTCGACACATCTGTACCAAACAAGGCCTTGCGAGCGGCGTTGGAAGCAAAAGAAATATCTGAACTCGCCAACTACGAAACTGTTCGACCCGAAGTCAGGTATGGCGAAAACAGCCGTATCGACTTTCTGCTAAGTGGGCCGGGCCTGCCCGATGCTTATGTCGAAGTCAAAAGCGTAACTCTTTCGCGCCAAACTGGTCTGGCTGAGTTCCCCGATAGCGTTACTGCAAGAGGCACAAAACATTTGGAGGAGCTGGCCGCCATCACAGCCAAAGGTTACCGCGCCATTATGCTTTACCTGGTGCAGCGCACCGATTGCGATCGCTTTACGTTGGCGGCGGATATTGACCCGGCTTATGCCGCTGCGTTCGGAGCCGCGCGGCAAAAAGGCGTAGAGCGGCTGATATACGGAACGCGGATTTCGCCCAAAGGGATATGGGTGACATCAGCGGATATCCAGATGGTTGGTATCGGAAACGAACCCCATGGGTAACAGCGAAGAATCAGCTGGGCTGCGCGCATTTGATCCATTCCAAGTCCTGTTTTTCTATCTATAAAGCCCTATCTCATACATCGGAATTCATACTCCACACCCTCTGGAACTTTCTGCACAAGCAGCGTAGAAGGAATGCTGCGCAAAACATTTGGAGCATACCGTCGATGAAAGAGCATCGTGGCCGCCTGACCAAGGATGGTATTCGCATTTACGAACCGGTCGATTTTGCCGGAATGCACGCGGCTGGCGCTCTGGCGGCGCGTATACTTGATGAAATCGCCGACCATGTTTTTGTGGGCCAAACCACCGGCGAAATCGACCGCCTGATTACAAAAATGGTCGAGGACGCCGGAGCGGAATCGGCGACTATTGGATACAAAGGCTATCAGCACGCAAGTTGTATCAGTGTGAACCACGTAGTCTGTCATGGTATTCCCGGCGACAAAAAGCTAAAAGACGGCGATATCCTAAACATCGACGTCACAGTTATAGTGGACGGCTGGTATGGCGACACATCCCGAATGTATGTGGCGGGTAAGTTGCCGCGCAAAGCGGAACGCTTGATTCAAGTGACTCATGATGCGCTATTCAAGGGGATCGAGACTGTAAAACCTGGCAAAACCTTTGGCGACATTGGCCATGCGATCCAAGCCTATGTAGAAGCACATCGAATGAGCGTCGTTCGCGATTTCTGTGGGCACGGTCTGGGTCGGGTATTTCACGCACCGCCGAATGTTTTGCACTATGGACGCCCCGGCACAGGTGCAGTTCTGGAAGAGGGTATGTTTTTTACGATCGAGCCGATGGTCAATCTGGGCCGTCCCGAAACGAAAACCCTATCCGACGACTGGACGGCTGTCACCCGAGACAAATCGCTGTCAGCTCAGTTTGAACATTCCGTGGGCGTTACGGCGGATGGGGTCGAAATATTTACCCTGTCACCCGGCGATAAGTTTCATCCGACTTATTCATCTTGATCGGCGGCCTGATCTCTCAGGAGTTTCAACAACAGCGTTTCGTTGCCCCACGGCGTGACAGCATCGTGGATCAACAAAGGTGCGCGCGCTGGTTTTGTCTTGGGCCCTGTTGTGACCTCTGCGTCATTTGCAAGCGTCCATATGGGTGGGGTCAAAGAACGTTCCATGACCCAAAGCTTAGCACGGCTGGATTAGATTCCCAAAAGCGTTGGCACGTCGGTCATATCAACAAACACCTCAGCCCCTAATTCGGCCAGTCGTTCCCCATCGCCAGAAGGGACGTAGGCCAGACATCGCATATCGGCGCGCTTTGCTGCTGTTACTCCGCTAGCGCTGTCTTCGATGACCACGGGGTTGGATGCACCAAATCGTTCCGCAGCTGTCTGAAACATTTCTGGGTCGGGTTTTGCAGTTCCCAAAACGTGAGCAGAAAACATCACCTCGCTGAACCGCTCCCACATACCGTTTTGGCCTAGCGTAATCTTCATCTTGTCTGGGCTACCATTTGACGCAACGCAAAATGGAATACCGTTTTCATCAAGCGTTTCAAGAAGGTCTGGAATGCCAGGCATCAGTGAAACGCCACCGCGAAGACCGTCGTATATTTCCGCATAAACCTGGTCGACCCAATCATCAGGCAGGTCTGCACCCAGCTCACGTGCTTTGACGTGGACCCCAGCCATCGTACCGCCAAGGAAAAGGGCCAAGCTGTCTTCGATCGTAAGATCCAGACCGTGCCGGGAAAGGTTTTTAACCAGCACTTGATTAGACAAGGGTTCGCTATCGACCAGAACACCGTCGCAGTCGAAGATAACTAGGTCGTGCATCAAAAACTCCGTGAATTGGGCATTGACCCTTAAGCTGGGCGCCGTTCAACTTCAATCTGCCCATCCGCGGCGGACGGCACAACCTGGTTCAGTCCAAAACATCGCGCCACATCAACGCGATATGGGTATCGCCGTATTTTCGGGTGTCATACAATTTGAATCCCTGCGGCGCTGTCATAGGGGCTCCTTCTTCCCAAACCAGCAACGCGTCGTTTGCAATCCAGCCACCGGGAACAGCTGCGTTGATGGCCTTTTGGCCCAAGGCTTTTCCGTAGGGTGGGTCGAGGAAAATCAAGTCATAAGCGGCACTTGCGTTTTCGCCCAGCCGAGTAGCATCTCGGCGGATCAGATCGGTGCGATCATGACTGTTGGTCAGGTCTATATTCTTACGAATAATACCCTGTGCTACCCGCCCATCTTCGACGAACGTGACATGGGCTGCCCCGCGAGACAGCGCTTCTAGGCCCAATGCCCCCGTGCCCGCAAACATATCCAAAACCCGCAACCCATCAAAATCGATTTGATGAGACAGCACGTTAAAAAGGCTTTCACGCACTCTGTCTGTCGTCGGACGCAAATGCGCCCCCGCGTCGCCCTTTCCGACCGAGGCCAAGGCGCGACCCCGGAATTCTCCGGCGATGATCCTCACGCTTTAAGCAGCGGTTTCAAATCCGCGTCGGGATCAGACACAATGGCCGCATCTGCCGTTTTTCCTGCCTCGATCAAACGCTTGCCGACCATATAGGCCCGGGGATCATTCATGGCGTCAACTGCAATCAGTTGGTCGCCCTTGTAGTACCAAAAGGACACGGTTTGCCCGTCGCCCTTGCGTGTTATCACACGATCATATCCAGAATTGAGACCTGCAATTTGCAACTTAACGTCATATTGATCCGACCAAAACCAAGGCGTCGCCATGTACTCTATGGCAGCGCCAAGCATATTTTGCGCAACAACCTCAGCCTGGTCTATTGCGTTGGGTACGCTTTCCAGCCGGATCCGCTGACCCTTGTAGGGGAATGACGCACAATCGCCCGCCGCCCAGATCGAAGAGTCTGAAGTTCGCCCATAGGCGTCTGTTTTAATACCATTTTCCAGATCAAGACCTGCCATTTCAGCTAACTGGATCGAAGGTTGAATGCCCACACCGACAACAACAAAGTCGATCTGAAGTTCCGCCCCATCCGTCAAAACCGCGCCAGTAACCCTGCCGTTTTCGCCAACCAGCCTGTCCAACCCGACACCTTCGCGGATGTCCGCTCCGTATTCGGTATGCAATTTACGGAAATAGTCGCTTGTCTCTGATGCGGCGACCCGCTGCAGAATTCGGTCAGCCATTTCGACTAGTGTCACTTTTACCCCACGTTTTGCACATACGGCTGCTGCTTCAAGCCCGATGTACCCTCCGCCCACAATAAGCGCTCGGGCGCCTTCCTTTACCCAAGGAGCCATTTCGTCAACGTGGGTTAAATCGCGTACAACGTAAACTCCCTTAAGATCACCGCCAATCGAAGCTGGCAAACGGCGCGGGTCGGATCCAGTGGTCAGTGCCAATTGGTCGTATGGGATCACCTCATTGCCCAAAGTAACAGTTTTTGCCTCTGGATCTATTTCAGCAACACGCTCACCCAATCTCAGTGTGATATCGTTCTCCGAGTAAAAACTTTCAGGCCGCAAAAACAGGCGCTCTAGTTCCATTTCACCCAATAGATACGCCTTGGACAACGGAGGGCGCTGATAAGGCAAATGCGGTTCAGCCCCGATCAGCGTGATATCGCCTTCAAACCCGTCTTTGCGCAGCCGCGCAACAAGGGACGATCCCGCCTGTCCGGCGCCAATCACGACAATATGGCTCATGTTCCTCTCACCCTGTCGAATTCACGTGGTCACTTTCACCTGCTCACCTATATTGCGGCATAGCCCGACTCTGCAAATTCAATCGACAGGAGCATTAAAATGATTTCAACCGGCAATGTGCTGCCCGAAGCGACACTTATCCAAATGGGTTCTGAAGGACCCGAGGAGGTGAGTGTTTCTGACAAAACAAAGGGCCGCAAAGTCGTGATCTTTGCCGTTCCCGGCGCTTTCACCGGCACCTGCACAACCGCTCATGTGCCGAGCTTCATCCGCACCAAAAGTCAGTTTGACGCCAAAGGCGTTGACGAGATTATTTGCCTATCAGTCAACGACCCGTTCGTGATGAATGCTTGGGGCGAATCTACTGGCGCGACCGAAGCAGGTATAACAATGGTATCTGACGCTGGTTCCGAATTCACCAAAGCAATCGGAATGAATTTCGACGCACCCCCCGTCGGTTTGATAGCGCGATCCAAGCGCTACGCGATGCTTGTCAACGACGGGAAAGTCGTGGCTTTAAATCTGGAGGAAAGTCCGGGCACGTGCGAAACTTCTGCAGGTGAGGGGCTTCTCGAAGTCATCTAACATTAGTTGGCCCTGGCTTAGCCAGGGCCAACTGAACATCAATTAACTTGATACAATGCCCCAATCGGCGAATAGTCAATTTTGACATGAGGGGAGTTCATTAATGAATTTGAAACTTGCTTTGATTGCTCTGGTCGCTTCTGCGTTTTTGACAGCATGCGGACCCGCACCAACACCCCAACAGCAAGCCGCGAGACAACATGAGATAGCTTGTCTCAGCGGCACATTGGGAGGCGCACTAATCGGTGGCGCCATCGGTAACCAGTTTGGCGGAGGATCCGGCAAGACGATCCTTACAGCTGCTGGCGCCGCAACGGGCGGAGTTCAAGGCCAAAGATACGCGTGTTGAGGAGACAGAGTATGAAACGTGACACTCTATTGATTGCACTCATGATTTTGGCAAGCGCGGCCAATGCCGATACCGTTGCTGAGCTGAACGAAAGTGAACTCAAGGCCATTGACGCCAACAATGACGGTTTTCTTTCCAAAGATGAATTCAACGCCTTTTCTGACTATGCCTTTCAGGAGATGGATGAGGACAAGAACGGCTCATTGGGGTTGGAAGAGGCGAAACCTTTTCTGGATATCAAGCAATTTCAAAGCGTTGACCGCAACGGCGACAGCTTCATATCCAGAGCGGAATACAAGGCTCAGATGTCCGCTGATTTTGAAGCTGCGGACAAAGACGGAAACGGTCAACTGGACTAGCGCCAGGAGCGCGAAATGAACAAGTGGATCGGATTGGGAATTTTGGGACTGGTTGCCGCCTGCGATGTTCCGCAGGCTCCGGTAACCACCGGACCAGATGGCCAGCAACGTATTCAGATCAACACCAGCGGCCTGACATGCTATGAAACGAGATGCCTGGATATTGATCCCGCGGCACGCACGGTCAGGTCAGTCGGCAACCGGACAACTGGCATTCCCAGCAATATCAACGTTAGCAGCGGCACCGTGACACCTGCGGAGTTCAAGCAATTGGGTGTGACTGCTTCGCTCGCGGGCGGCATGGGATCGCGAGAGAACAGAGACTAAACCAGGCCGTCCATTTTTCGGGCGAGTTTGGCGTCCAACGACGACAGGCCGCCCACGTCGTGGGTCGACAGAACGACTTCCACTGTGCGGTAGACGTTCGACCATTCAGGGTGGTGGTTCCATTTCTCCGCCCATATCGCGACCTGCGTCATCCATCCGAATGCATGGACAAAGTCTTCGAAGATAAAGGTCTTTGTGATGGCATCGCGATCATCCAGCATGGTCCACCCATTCCTGAACAGCGGGTCCAGCAGTGGGCCGCGGGTCTCAGTCGACAATAATTCGGTCATTGCTGTTCCTCCTGGTTCAACTTTCTGAACGGGCCATATTCCGTCAAAATCTCGATTTCCTCTCCTACCGCATGGGCTTCAGCGTCCAGGTATTTCCGGACCGCATCGGCAAAGCCGGGGTCGCCGATCCAGTGCAAACTATGCGTGCGGGTCGGCAGATAGCCGCGCGCCAGTTTATGCTCACCTTGTGCGCCCGCTTCTACCCGGGCCAAACCCTGCGAGATGGCAAAATCGATTGCCCTATAGTAGCACAGTTCGAAATGCAGACATGGGTGATGCTCTATGCAGCCCCAATAACGCCCATACAATGTCTCACGCCCAATGAAATTCAGCGCCCCCGCTATGGGGTATCCATTACGCTCGGCCAACACCAGGGCCATATCATCGGGCATGTTTTCTTGCGCGATATTAAAAAATTGACGCGTCAGATACGGGGCTCCCCATTTTCGCGCCCCGGTGTCTTGGTAAAACCGCCAGAAAGCGTCCCAATGTTCGGGTCTTAGATCAGAGCCAGTGAGAGTATGAATCTGACCTCCAAAATCATTGGCTTGTTTTCTTTCCTTTCGAATGTTCTTTCTTTTGCGAGACGAAAGAGCAGCGAGAAATTCTTCGAAATCGGTAAACTCCTGATTCAACCAGTGAAACTGTTGAGAACTGCGAACCATCAGTCCCATCTGCTCACCTGCCAATGCCTCATCTTCGGTGCAAAACGTCACGTGCAGCGATGAGATCTGGTTTTCGGCCGAAAGTTGAACAGCTCCCTGAACCAGGGCCGACATTCCGATCGTCTCGTATCCGGGTCGCACCAGAAATCGACGTCCCGTCGCAGGCGTGAACGGTACAGCGACCTGGAGTTTTGGGTAGTAACGCCCCCCAGCGTTTTCATAAGCATGGGCCCAGCTGTGATCGAAGATGTATTCGCCCTGACTGTGCGATTTGGCATACATAGGCGCCGCACCAATCAACATGCCATCCAGATAAGCCGTCAGATATTGCGGTTGCCACCCGGTGCCGCGACCGACCGAGCCACTTTCTTCAAGCGCCAGAAGAAAACGATGAGTGGTGAAAGGGTCAAGCGGACGGCCACCATCTGCGGCCTCTGGGCACGCGCACGCATCCCATTCCGCCGCAGAAATCTGCGAAAGTGTTCCAAGAACCTGAACCTCGATCTGCGCCTGATCCATGTGCCCTCCGCGATGATCCTAACCTGTGACTTTTCTTGGCAGGATCAAGCCAGATAGCCCTCGAACGTCACATTATCCGCAACTTTACGCGCCTCTGCCTCTTGAGCAGGCGACCGGACAGTCCAGCACAAGATGGGAACACCGCGCTCCTTTAGTTCCGAAACTCTGGGACGATCCAGATCACTAACTTCATGACTGATAAAACTGGCGCCAACGCGATCGAAGTCCGGAATACCACGCAAGTAGTCACACGTTTCGACAGGCAGAGGCCAGTTGTTTGGATCATAAGAACTGGTAACGATACCTCTAGGTATTTGAGGCGCTAAATGGGCTAATTCTGCGACACTGTTTGGGTTGAATGACATAACCGCCACTGGACCGTCATAGTCATTTAAAACCCGAACCGCATCTTGTTCCAGGGACCCGATCCCAGTTCCCATCCCACCATCCTGATCCTTTAACTCTATCAGAAGAGGAACCTTGCCATCGACCAGATCCAGAACCTGCTCCAGAGAGGGGATACTTTCATTCTCCGAATAGAGGAGCGGAAACGCATTGGCCTGCTCAGCGGTGATCCGCCGGATCGGTCCAGATTGCCCAGTAAGCCGCCTCATGTCGTAATCATGAAACACCATGGCGCGGCCATCGGCCGTTAATTGCAGGTCAATCTCGATCCCATATTCGGCGTCCAGCGCCGCTCGGATCGAAGAGAGACTGTTCTCGGGACGTTTGGCCGATACATCATGCAACGCACGATGCGCGATCGGACGTTGCAAAAACACCTGCGGAAGTGGCGGAGTCATTGGATCTCGAAGATACCTTCTATTTCGACAGCTACGCCCAGCGGCAGCGACGCGGCGCTTACAGCCGAACGAGAATGACGTCCGGCTTCTCCCAAGGCCTCCACAAGAAAATCGGACGCGCCATTTATGACCTGCGGTTGCGCCGTGAAATCAGCGGTCGAGTTCACGAACCCTGTCAGCTTCACAACCCTTACAAGCTTGTCAATGTCACCACCGCATGCCGCTTTGACCTGAGCCAACAGATTGATCGCGCAAACTTTTGCCGCGGCAGCGCCTGCTTCGACATCCATGTTATCACCTAATTTTCCGGTGATTAAATCATCGTCCTTGGAAATCTGCCCAGATACGTAAACCAAGTTGCCAACGCGCACGAAAGGCACGTAGTTAGCCGCTGGTGCAGGAGCGTCCGGAAGGGTTACGCCCAAGCTTTCCAATTTTGCTGCAATGCTCATTTGAAGTTCCTAATGTATGATCGACTCAGGCGGACGCTATCCGGGAACAGCCGCGTCGAAAAGCGCTAAAGCGGCAATTTGAACTTTGCGAACAATCTGAGCAATACTTCTCTCGTTTCTTATGTGTTCATGCTGTGTCACTTTACGATGGCAAGACAAGCGGGTTAAACGCTAGGAGTTTCAAATGCCATGTGAAACGGTTATGTGACAACGAACTGCATCGCTGTAACGCCTATGACAAGTTGATTTAAAGTCCGGCAATTCCGGCCGGGAAATATTGGAGTAACGAGGACTGTGTCCAACCGAGCCTTCTTTAAGCCCCTGATCGTTTTGTGCACACTGACTATTTTGTCAGCATGCGCCTCACAGCCTCAGGACGCAGCGGCGCGTGGCGAAGTTTTTGACCCCTACGAAGGCGCGAACCGGTCAATTCACAAATTCAACCTGGGCGTAGACCGGTTTCTTTTTCGACCGGCATCAAAAGGTTACGTGAAAATTGTTCCTGATCCAATGGTAACGAGCTTTAGTACCTTTGCGGAAAATATTTCCCTGCCCGGTCAGGCCGTCGATTATCTTTTACAAGGCAATCCAAAACAGATGGGCAATGCGCTGCTTCGATTTGTCGTGAATATGACGGTTGGCGGGTTTGGATTGTCTGCCCCCGCGGATGAGCTTAACCTGCCACCAGTGGATACCGACTTTGGTGAAACCCTGCATGTCTGGGGCTTTGGCGAAGGCGCTTATGTGGAGTTACCCTTTTATGGTCCGTCAACCACACGAGATGCCGTGGGAGTAATAATAAATCTGTTTTCCAACCCGATCAATTTCACACCGGTACGGCCTGCTGACAATTTGGGTGTCTATGCCGAGGTCGTACGCCGCATGGGAGACCGAGGTAGATTCTCGGATACGGTAGATTCGATTTTATATGAAAGTGCTGATAGTTACGCTCAGGCGCGGTTGATTTACCTGCAAAATCGACGCTTTGAACTGGCCAGAGACGATGAAGAGGCCTATTTGGGTCTGTATGATGATCCCTATGCCGTAACCGGGACAGACCCTGTCAGGGACCCCTATCTCGACCCCTACGAGGACCCCTATGCAGAATAACATTTTGAACCGTCGAAAATTTTTTGCAACCGCACTGGCCGGGGTGTTGGCGACATCTCTGCCTTTCCCTGCTTTTGCGCTGACCGAAGCAGGTGCCAAGCAACTGGTTAACAGCGTCGTTTCGGATATCACACGAGTAATAGACTCCGGCAAATCCGAAAACGCTATGATACGTGATTTTGAGAAGATCTTTGTGCAGTACGGAGATGTTCCAATCATGGCGCGTTACGCTTTGGGTGCGGACGCGCGCGCTGCTTCTGCATCACAGATGCGCCAGTTCACAAAGGCATTTCAGGGCTATATCTCACGCAAATACGGTCGTCGCTTCCGCGAATTTATTGGAGGGGAAGTGACGGTTCGCAATGCGCGAAAGATCAAGGCCGGGTACGAAGTCAGAACCTCGGTCAAGCTTCGAGGGTCATCGCCATTTGACGTTACTTTTCTGGTTTCGGACAAGTCTGGTCGAGGAAAATTTTATAACATGTTCATCGAAGGCGTGAACTTGCTGCTCACAGAACGGACCGAAATTGGCGCCATGTTGGACGCCCGGGGTGGTGACCTAAATCGTCTGATCAAGGACTTGAATCGAAGCGGTTGAGGTACTGCGCTGGGGTGTATTGAAGCACCGCTAGGACATAACCACTCCACGAATGTATTGGAAATTCATTCGGATTCTGACCTTTAGCATTCGATGAAGAAATGCCCACAGTGACACATTGGCTTTTGGGTTTCGGTCACGAAATAGCTGAGCCAACTGTGTTGCGGAAGATTGCTTATCTTTTTGATCCAGTAATTTCTCCCCCGTAATTGCCTCTATGGAACATAGCTGCGCACCAGGGCACTGGCGATCAGGGACCAGCCGTCGGCAATAACAAAAAAAGCCAACTTGAATGGCAGAGAAACGGTGGCTGGCGGCACCATCATCATACCCATCGACATCAATATAGGCGCGTTCTTAATCAGTAATGACCTGGGCGCCGTCAAACACACTGCCAGAGATATCGGCAAAGTTTTCAAAGGTCCAAAGTGGAAACCCGAAGATTACCATGATCTGCTATGCCTTCTCTTTTCACTGATTCGGATTGCCCGATCGAATCCGGTCGATCTGGAAAGGCACATTGAAAAGCCGGCCAAGTCTTCGTTGTTCTCCGCCTATCCCAAGATTCAATCCGATAAAGAAGCTGTAGATCTAATCTGTGACACGATGCGCTCGGCCTCAATGAATTTCGATGATCCCCACCAAGTCGAAGAAGTGCTCGAAAAGCGGATGGAGGCGAATTTTCACCAAGCGATGCATTCCAGCCGCGCGCTTCATACAGTTGCAGACGCCTTACCCGCGCTTGGCATCGTCGCAGCGGTGTTGGGAGTGATCAAAACGATGGGTTCGATTGACCAGCCTCCGGAGGTTTTGGGAAAACTGATAGGTAGCGCCCTTGTGGGTACGTTTCTGGGCGTTTTCCTAGCCTACGGTTTGGTTGGCCCGTTCGCTGGAAAGTTGAAAGCGGTGGTCGAAGAAGACAACCATTTTTATCAACTGATAAAGGAAGTTCTGGTCGCCAACCTTCATAACCACAATGCCGCCATGTGCATTGAAGTTGGCCGTCAAAATACCCCAACGCACAACCGTCCCCGGTTTTCAGATCTTGAAGATGCGTTGAAAGAAATCAGGCAGGCGGCAGCATGATCAAAGCATTGGTACTGACTTGTATATTGATCACGACCGTTACAGCGGCATCCGCTGAACGTTTAAGGGTTCGTTCAGGCGAACATAAAGATTTTACCCGGCTAGTGGTGCAAATACCTCTCGGAACAGAGTGGAACCTTAGACAATTGCACAATGGCGCCGAACTAAGTGTAGCATTGGATGGGGCTGTATATGAAACAGACACCGTCTTTAACAGGTTGTACGGACATCGGCTGACTTCGGTATCGCAAAAACGGTCCGGGTCCTCTTTGGAACTTGCTTTCGGATGTGATTGTGTCGCGACGGCATTCTTATTCCGCGGGACCATGATTGTTGTGGACATCGCGCCCGGTCAGTTCCTTTCACCCTTGGCGCTCATCCAATCAAAGTTGGCGAAGAGGAGGCCGCTCAAAGCCCAAAAACAAGTCGAGTTACAACCAAAAAAATTCGAAATACCGCTATTGAACCTGAGCCGACAGGACTTGGAAACGCAAATGATGTCGCGCATTTTGCAAGGCGCAGACCGCGAAGTCGTGGATCTGGACCTTTCCGATGTGGGCCCCAGACGGTCGACCGCGATTGACCCTGAAGTTATTGCAAGCGATCTAACCGCAAATTTGCAAGTTACTTCCATCCTTGATGAACTTCGAGGGTTGGGAGGCTTTTTAGAGCCGCCTTTCAATTCAATTCCAGCCTGCATCACTGATGCAGAACTGGATTTCGACGCATGGCATGGTACTCAACAATTTGAGCACCAAGTCGCGTATCTTCGATCTGAATTGTTTGAAGAATTCGACCACATAAACACTGAGCGAGCACTGGAGCTCGCCAAGCTCTATGCGTACCATGGATTTGGCGCTGAAGCCGTTCAGGTTTTGAACCTGCTCCCGGAACAATCGGAAATCACGAGTCGGATTCGAGCGATCGCCCACGCCATGGATGAGCGACCCGCCCTTGAGTCTCACCCGTTTTCGCACCAGCAAAGATGCGATGGAATCACCGCGCTGTGGTCCGTATTGATCGAAAAGAAATTAGATCCCGAAGCCGAGCTTTACGCGATCGAGAAATCCTTCTCGCTCCTTCCGGATCATCTGAGGCGTCAGTTCGGCCCCACGTTGATGGATACATTGGCCAAGGCAGGGAAACTAGAGGAATCAAGACGCGTAATGCGCTCTGTCGAACGACTAGACCTTGAGGATCGCAATGAACTGAACTTGGCGCGGGCAAGTATCGCCGATGCCGGTGGCGAAGACGCACTGGCGGAAACACTGCTATCTGAGGTCGCTGCAACCGCGATGGCAGCTGAAGAATCGGCACTGGCACTGGCTAGGCTTATCGAAAAACGGTGGTCTGATCGAAAACCCGTTTCGCAGCAAAACATTGATCTTGCCGCAGCTTACGCAGTCGAACTTCGCAGGTCAGAATTCGGACCAAAGATGAAACGTGCTCATGCACTTGCCTTGGGTCTGAATCATGACTTCGATAGAGCGTTGTCGTTGATACAATCATCGACCACAGATGACGGCTGGGACGGAACGCAAAGTCAGGTGTTGCAATTACTAGCGGAGCGCGCTGATGACATTACCTATTTGCGTCATGCGCTAAATCTACCGAAGGCAGTCGTGGGCCAATTAAGCACCGAAACGGCCATTGCTCTGTCCAAGCGCCTCGCCAAGTTGGGGTTCGCGCAACAGGCATTTAACCTGGCAAACCGATCCGAAGATAAACTTCGTCGCGTTGATCGGACGCGGTTGAGAGCGCAAGCAGCTCTCCAGAACGGTCGTCCACATCAGGCTCTTCTAGAGTTGGCCGAGGACGATTCTGACGAAGCAAATCGGATAAAGGCCGATGCATACATTAAGATTGAAGAGTTTTCGCAGGCAGCGACTATATTGAGCGAACTGGGCGAAACGGGCGAGGCTGCGAGATACTTGTGGCTGGCGGGGTTGGTAGACGAAGCCAGCATGGAAGCTTCGGGTAGATTTGGCGACCTAGCCCGTCTGGACAAAGCGTTGGGTCGGAAAATTGAGCGCATCCCGGCCAAACCGTTAGCCGATGCAACCGCTCTTTTAGAGCAAAGCGAACAAACGCGCGGATTGATCACAAACATGTTGAGTGCAGCAGGAGTGACATCGAGCCAATGAATTTACCGTGTTTAGCGTTGTTTCGTGCGGAATTGACCAGCGGTGGTGGTTCCGCATTCCAAGACAGATGTCCGACTCGGGTTTTAGTTCTTAAGGACCGTCATACAGGTACTGTTGTAAGTCCGCATAGCGCGCGGTTGGCCGGTTAAGACCCAATATCGCGTTGCAAATGCCTGTAGCGCGCGCTTTTCCTATTGATGGCGCGGCAAATTCCATGAACTTGTCAACGATGTCCTGCTGGCTCATCCTTGCTTCCGGACCACCACGAGCGTGGATATCGCCGGATTTTAGAACCTGACCGTTTGTTGTCTCTATTACTACATCAGCCCAACGCCCTTGTGGGAAACGCTGATTGTGTCTTTCGTGTTCCGTAACGGAGATACGGTTCATAACGTCTGCAACAACCGGATCTTTAAGGCCCGCGCCCGAGATATGCTCTACGCCGATCCGACCATGAACAGCCTGAGTCGCCACAGAAAAAGCCAGTGAATATTGCGCTTGCGACGTAGTGTTTGGGATTCCTGAGAATAAGCAGACCGCCTCGTGGAAACTGTTGATATGGATGGCCGCGATCTGATCGTGATTTAATTCGTGCTGCAACATCAGTATTCTAACGCCGTCGATCGCAGCGTGTGCCCACCGGCAAATTGGGTAGGGTTTTACATACTGGTGTTCAATCTGCCAGAACGAACCCAGGTCCGCCCAAAACGGGGCGGCTTGATCGTCTTCAACCGTCAACGCGGGTGCACCAGTAAAGCCCTGCTCCGCCAAAATTGCCGCCGATAGGCCAACCATCGCTCCCCAACCGGAACCGTCATGCAACATCGTTGGATTGGCAATCTCGCGCATCATCTGGCTTCGCGGACCATGATATTCTGCAATTCCCAAGGCCTGCCGAAGTTGATCCGGAGAATGATGGCGCAAACGTGCCGCCATCGCCGCGACGCCTAGGGCGTTCCATGCACCGGACGTATGGTAGTCCTCGACAGAAGCATGCAATGCCAACCCTGCACGACCCGCAACTTCGTAACCCACGATAACGGAGGCCAGCGCATCTGAACCACTGAGTTCCGGGCAGTGTTCTGCCAACGCGGCCAACGCGGGAATCACAACGACCCCTATATGCCCCTTGGTTGGGTTGTACCCATCATGTGCGTCCAGGTTATCGGTTTGAGTCGCGGCCGCATAAGCCGCCCCGGCAAGGCTGACCCTACGCCCGTCAAAAAGCATTCTTGCTGAGTGAGCCGGCGATGAGCTGGCGTAGAGCATTGTGGCCGTATCGCGGGCAATAATTCCTGCCTGCATCGGACCGGCGCCAATCAATACCCCCATTGTATCAAGCATCATCAGCGCTGCGGATTCTTTTGCACTATCCGGCATTTCATCCGATGTTCTGGACAGTACAAACTTAGCAACTCGGTCGAATGTTCCGATCATTTAACAACCGCTGGTTCGGCGGTCTGGACATCGCGTAGCCGATGACCTTCGGGATCAAAAGGTGGCTCAGAAAGGATTACCGCACTATGCGACTTGCCGAGGATGAAAACTTCGACACGGTCCCCTGGAATCGCAACATTTGGGTCAACATACCCGATGGCAAGCGATGCCCCGACAGAATATCCATACGCCCCAGAAGTTACTCGACCGACGGCCGTGCCGTCAGATGTGAAAATCGGTTCGCCACCAGTTGCATCCGCGATGTCCGCTTGAACAGAAAGGATCGACAGAACTTCGCGAGGCGGTGAGTCTTTGATTGCCAGATAAGCTTCTTTGTTCAAGAATTCTTTGTCCAGTTTGATCAGGCGGTCCAAACCTACTTCTTGGGGCCAATATTCTTGTGAGTATTCTCGACCCCACGAACCGTAACCCTTTTCGATGCGCAGCGACCCAAGTGCGCGTCCACCGACCGGACCGCCGCCAAATTCGCGGGCTGTGTCCAATAACGCTGTGTAGAGCCTGACTTGGTCTGCCTCGGCGCAGTGAAGTTCCCACCCTAGATCGCCCGTAAAGCTGACGCGAATGGCCAGGCAAGGCACACCGGCGACTTCAATCTTCGCCGAACGCATGAAACGGAAGGCATCGTTGGATAAGTCCGCATTGCTAAGGCGTTGAAGTACTGCACGGGATTTAGGCCCAGCAACATTGAAACCAGCGACGCGATCGGTTGCGACCTCAAATGTTGTGTTCGCAGGCAAGTCGACCATGTCGAAAAACCTTTGATGATAGCGTTCAGCCATACCTGACCCGATCATCATGTATTCGTCATCAGCCACCTTGGTGATGGTGAAATCACCCGCAACACCGCCGCGTACGGATATAAGCGGCGTAAGGCAAGACCGCCCAATCTGCGTGGGAACACGGTTCGCGACCAACCTGTCCAGCCATTCATAGGCGCCCTTTCCTTTGATCACATAGTTGGCGAAGTTTGAAATATCGATGACCCCGACATTCTCCCTCAGCATCCGCACTTCGCGACCCACGGGCTCCCACCAGTTTTGGCGAGTAAAACCGTTAGTTTCGATTGTTTCAGGCTCGTCTGCAAACCATAGCGGGTGTTCCCAGCCACAGTTCAAACCGAACACACAACCCATTTTCTTTTGCATCTCGTAAGCAGGTCGAACCCGAGCAGGCCGACCCGCACTCCGTTCCTCATTTGGGAAGTGGATGGCAAAGCGGTGGGTATAAACATCCTCTACCTTAGCTTTTGTGAACTTTTCATCGGCCCAGTCGCCAAAACGCCCAAGGTCCCAGGCGAACATGTCATATTGCGGTTCGCCTTCGATCATCCATTGAGCCGACAAAAGGCCCAGACCGCCTGACTGTGAAAAACCGGGAATGATTCCGGTACAGCAAAAATAGTTCTTTAGCTCAGGCACGGGGCCCCAAATCGCGTTGGAATCGGGCGACCATATCATCGGTCCATTTATCACCCGCTTAACCCCCGCTGTCGCCGCAACAGGCACGCGTTCAGTCGCGCGGATCACGTTTTCCATAATCCGATCCAGGTCGTCAGGGAACAAGTCATGGGCAAAGTCCAACGGAGTGCCGTTTTCGGCCCAGAACCGCATGTCTTTTTCGTAAGCTCCTATCAGCAGCCCATTACCTTCCTGACGAAAGTAATACTCTCCATCTCGATCAGCGATGGACGGCAAACGGCGGCCCAGGCTAGCAACTTCGTCGATTGTTTCAGTCACAAAATACTGATGCTCGGTCGGCTGCAAAGGAAGTTTAATACCGGCCAGAGCCGCAACTTCGCGCCCCCACAAACCGCCAGCATTCACAACCCATTGGGTGTGAACATCACCTTTCCCTGTGCGGACAATCCATGACCCGTCAGGTTGTAGATCAGTCCCTATTACTGGGCAAAACCGCTCAATGGATGCGCCCAGCTGCCTAGCCCCTGCGGCATATGCCATCGTAACACCCGAAGGGTCGACGTTGCCGCCGTCAGGTTCATACATGATACAACGAATGTCATCGAATTGGGCCAGAGGATGCAATTCCAGCGCCTGTTCGCGACTTATTTCATAAAAATTTAGACCGTAAAATCTCGCTTTTGCTTCTTGCAGCCGCAATTGGTATTCGCGGTCTTTGGTCTGCGCAAGATAGAGTGACCCAGGTTGAAAGACCCCGCAGCCTTGCCCTGTCTCTTTCTCCAGCTCTTTGTATAAGTTCATTGTATAGTGCTGGATGCGCGTGATGTTGTTGTTGTCATGCAGTCCATGGATGTTAGCTGCAGCGTGCCAAGTTGAACCGCTGGTCAACTCGTCCCTTTCCAGCAACACGACATCGTTCCAACCAAGCTTGGCGAGGTGGTACAGTATCGAGCACCCGATCAGGCCTCCTCCGATGACGACGGCCTGTGCGTGGGTTTTCATCGTCTCTCTCCAATATGCAAATCAAGTTGCATCAAAGTCAGCCATAGCTTGCCAGCAGCTGATACTCTGTTCCCGACGCAGAATGTCGGGAACGGGTCACAATGCATATGCATTGCCTTTAATGAGCTCGGTATGAGCGAAACACTGCCATTAAACCCTTTCAACACCCTATTGTTATCGACCGAAAGTTGAAAAGTGGCATTGCGGTTCCTTGATGAAAGTAAAGATAGCGCGATAAGCGCTGAGATCGGTCATATGACGGTGGGACAGGCTGGATTTTCGATGGGACGCAGACCAACCCTGCCAGCAGAATTCTTGAAAAAGTTCCTAAAATGTTCTATATTTGTTCTCTAATGGAACGGAGGTTCTTGAGCAATGACCAATGCCGCCCATCAAAACTGGTTCGACGCACCCAGCAACGATTATCATCTGCTGCCTGTAACAGACCGGCAAATGAGATACGCCCGCGCAATTGCCGAGAAATCCGCAATGGAAATTCCGGTAGAAGCGCAACGGGATCGTAAATCGCTTTCGGCTTGGATATCGGCACACAAACCACATGACCCTTCGCCTTTCGCCAATTATCCGACTGGAAAACAGGTTTCATTTGCCGAAAGGATATCGCGTATCAAGCGCCGACCAATTCCAAGCGAATGCTTTCGCAACAAACAAATGATGTCTCAGTGGATTGACCGGAACAAATAGGCTCAAATAAACGGCTTTTACGCATCATTTGGTGTTGGGATGGGACCTGCCATAAAGACCAACGGCGGCAGCGACAAACAAACCCAAAAGAATGTAACCCGTTATTGCCTCGGTAACAGCCAATGCGCGGCAAAGCCCGGCAGGGCGTAAGTCTCCAAAGCCCACGGTGGTAAAGGTCACATAAGAGAAATAAAGGACATCAGCGGGACCACCGGCACCCACGACACACAGATCGTAATACCCGAAAGAACCGTAAACAGCAGCGAAAAGAAAAGGCACAACCTGTATGAAGGAAATGCCCATCAACAAAAGCTGGCGACGTGGAGATCTGACCTGGGTGATGTAATACCACGTCTGAGACACAAGCCAGATCAAGAGGCCAACCGTGGCTATAGTCCCGATTGTGTTCCCTGCGGCAGCCTCGCTTAGATTCGACAGAACAATCCAGATCAAAAAGCTGGCTAACACTAGACCGCACGCTGCGACCAAGGTCGACTTCCACTCCTCCAAAGTAGTTGGGTCGCGACGCATTAGACCTCCGACAGAAATACCTGCAGGCGATCATCCAGTTTCCCAGCACTGGTCGCAACCAAAAATAAAAACGAGATCAATCGGAAAATAGGTGTTCTGTGCCGCGATTCCGGGCCAAGACAATTTGCCGTTGACGTTCTCGAAAACGCGCCTTGTCTTGTTCCGAAGTTTCATTAACACATTGGTGGCAAGCCACTCCAACCTCGAATTCCGGTCGCTTCATGTCCTCGGGTCTGATCGGGCGACGACACCCATGGCACAGGCTATGCGGGCCCTCAACCAGCCCGTGCCCAACAGAAACACGATTGTCAAAAACAAAACACTCGCCTTGCCAGGTGCTGTCTTTTTCCTGCATTTCCTCGAGATATCGAAGGATGCCGCCTTTTAGGTGATAGACGTCTTCAACCCCTTGCCCCAAAAGGTAATTAGTGGATTTCTCGCACCGGATGCCTCCGGTGCAAAACATTGCAACGCGCTTATTGTGAAAACGCTCCTTATTTTCCTGCCACCAACGTGGAAAATCGCGAAAACTGCTAGTTTTAGGGTCTATCGCGCCCTCAAATGTTCCGATTGCCACCTCATAATCATTCCGGGTGTCGATGACCACCACATCATCAGATCGGATCAAGTCGTTCCAGTCTTGCGGCTCGACGTAATTCCCGACGGTCGCACGTGGATCGACGTTGGGTTGGCCCATCGTGACTATTTCTTTTTTGAGGCGCACTTTCATTTTTCCGAATGGAGGGTGGTCCGAAGTGGCCTCTTTCCATTCTAAATCCCCGCATCCAGGCAAGCTGCGGATATGGTCCAACACCGCATCAATTCCGGGACGCGGACCGGCAATGGTGCCGTTAATCCCCTCTTTGGCCAATAACAGGGTTCCTTTAACCGAGTGCGCGCAACAAAGTTCCTTCAATGCGGGACGCAAGGAGTCTGGGTCGGGGAACCGTGTAAAATGATAGAGGGCAGCGATCGTATACATGCGCGCGATCTAATGCCAGCGCGTCAAAGACGCAAGAGAGCGGATTGACGGCAACTTCACCTAGCCATACCGATAGGTCAACAATAGGAGGCCCCATGACCCACGCGCTGCTTGTAATAGATGTCCAGAACGATTTCTGCCCTGGCGGCGCTCTTGCCGTTCCCGGCGGAGACGAAGTGGTCGCTCCTATCAACGCGATGATGACTGATTTTGATGCGGTGATTCTGACGCAAGATTGGCATCCGGCGGTACATTCCTCTTTTGCCAGTCAGCATGACGACAAGAACCCGTTTGACACAACCGAAATGCATTATGGTGAACAGGTTCTTTGGCCTGATCACTGCGTACAAGGCACTGAAGGTGCCAATTTCCACCCCGGGCTGAATACACATGCCGACTTGGTCATTCGCAAGGGCTTTCGCAAAGACATCGACAGCTACTCCGCCTTTTTTGAAAATGACCGGGAAACACCAACAGGGCTGGAAGGTTATCTGAAATCGCGCGGGATCGCAAAACTGACAATCGTTGGTTTGGCCACAGATTTCTGCGTACATTATTCCGCCGTTGATGCAGCGCGGCTAGGGTTTGACGTGACTGTTCGTACTGATGCCTGCCGAGCCATCGACATGGAAGGATCTCTGGCTGCAGCAAAACAGGCCATGAAGGCAGCAGGTGTCAAGCTTGAGTGATCGCTAAGGCGTCGTTCCCTGAGAGGCCAGAAATTTGATAACAACAAAGAAGATTACCGCCAGACCCAAAGCAAACCCAATCCGGCCTATCAACGATTGGCGTTCTGAAACATCCGCCGCGGGCGAGCCGTTAACTTTCGGCGAATCTCTCAGTTGTCTGGCAAAACCCGCTTTGGGTCGCGCCGTTCTGACATGTTGCAAGAACTGCCAGAAGTCAAACTCACCACAGTATTCGCCTTGAACGCCCATGTTTCGGATATTCGCGAATAATCGTTTGAGGATACGCTCGCGGTTTCGGGAATCTTCGGGTGAATAGAATCCGGGCGTGGCATTCTTTCCTGCGGTTTCCAGGCTAAATCCTGACTCCAGAAATATTCTGCGGATTTTGGGCGAAGCCCCACGCAATGCGTCCGCGGTTTTGATGTCCCGAAATTGCGCGCGCACTGGGGGGGCACCCGTGACCGGCGTCAAGGCGTGCTCAGGATCAATCTCATCGGGAGCGATCGCGACTATATCAAAGTCGTACTCGAGACCCATTCACTCACTTCAACCTTCTTTTTAACCCATCCCCTCGCTAACTTCCGAGGGGCACTGACAATAAGCCGGTAATACGACTTGACCTTAGCATTGTTACCTATTTGGCGACCCTTGCCAATCACCGCGTCGATTGATCTAACAGCGGAAATTGCAGGAGTTCCCCATGGTCGACATTGCAACGCGTGTCTACAATCACAAATGGAAGATCGACCCAATTGTAAGGTCTTTAATAGACACAGACTTCTACAAACTGCTGATGTGCCAGTCAGTGTTTCGAAATAAGCCCCAAACAGATGTCACTTTTTCGCTGATAAATCGTTCGAATCACGTTCCATTGGCAAAATTGATCGACGAAGGCGAATTGCGCGAGCAGTTGGACCACATCCGCTCACTTGGTCTGAGTCGGGGAGAAAGCACTTGGCTTCGGGGCAATACTTTCTACGGCAAACGGCAAATGTTCCGCTCGGATTTCATGAAATGGTTCGAGAACTTGCGATTGCCGCCCTATCACCTTGAACGCAAGGGAGATCAGTACGAACTGACCTTTGAAGGCAAATGGCACGAGGTCATGCTATGGGAAATTCCCGCACTTGCGGTCCTGATGGAGTTGCGGTCGCGTGCGGTTCTGAATGATATGCGCCGTTTCGAACTGCAGGTGCTTTATGCCCGCGCTATGACACGCGTTTGGGAAAAAATCGAAAAACTACGGACGATAAAAGGACTTGGGATCGCGGACTTTGGTACGCGGCGGCGGCATTCCTTCCTTTGGCAGGATTGGTGTGTTCAGGCAATGATCGAAGGGCTGGGAAGGTCTTTCACCGGCACCTCGAACTGCCTGATTGCTATGCGGCGCGAGGTTGAAGCGATCGGAACCAACGCCCATGAACTGCCCATGGTCTATTCCGCTTTGGCAAACACGGACGAAGAGTTAGCCCAGGCACCATACGATGTTCTAAGCGACTGGCACGAAGAACATGACGGTAACTTGCGCATCATCCTACCGGATACGTACGGAACCAAGGGGTTCCTGGAACGCGCACCAGACTGGCTTGCAGGATGGACCGGGATCCGTATCGACAGCGGTGATCCGGCAAAGGCCGCCAAAATCGCGATTGACTGGTGGAAATCTCGCGGCGAGGACCCGTTGCAAAAGAGGATTATCTTTTCTGACGGGTTGGACGTGGACAAGATCCGCGATCTGCACGCGCAGTTCGCCGATCTGACCTCGGTATCATTTGGCTGGGGCACCTTGTTAACGAACGATTTTCGCGGCCTTGTACCTGGCGACGCGTTGGCCCCATTTTCTCTGGTCTGCAAGGCCGTATCTGCCAATGGACGCCCGACAGTTAAACTGTCGGATAACCCAGAAAAGGCAATGGGTCCCGCCGACGAAATCAAACGCTACAAGCGTGTCTTCGGCGTGGGAGTGCAGGATTCGATCGAGGTAATCGTCTGATTGCTAGCCGTGAAAGGCCGCAACCGTTTTTAACTGCGAAAAGCCGTACAGAGCTTCAAACCCCTTTTCGCGACCATGACCCGATTTACCGACACCGCCGAACGGCAGTTCGACGCCCCCACCTGCGCCGTAGTTGTTGATGAAAATTTGCCCGGAACGCAGCCGTTTCGCCAGCCGCATTTGTCGTGCCCCGTTGGCAGTCCAGATACTCGCCACAAGACCATATTCTGTGCTGTTTGCTATTGTTAGAGCCTGTTTTTCAGTGTCAAATGGAATCAAGACCTGAACTGGGCCAAATATCTCATCTCGCGCCAGAACATGATCCGACGGAACATCACAGTACAATGTCGGCTTTACATAGGCGCCACTGTCGGGGGCACCCGAAACTATCTGACCCTGCGCGGCAATCGTCAGGTCAGACCCTATTTTTAAAAAATTACTGACTATTTCCTTTTGCCGATCCGAGATCAAGGGGCCGATCCTTAGGTCTTGCAAAGCCGGGCCTACCGTCAGTTGCTCATACGCCTCTGCCATGTTGGACTTAACCTTATCGTAAACGCCGCGTTGCACAAGAATGCGGGACGAGGCCGAGCATGTTTGTCCCGCATTCTGAATTCCGGCGTTGACGAGAAATGGTAGCGCGGCATCCAAATCCGCGTCATCAAACACCAGTTGCGGTGATTTGCCTCCCAATTCCAACGTTACAGGCACCACATTGCGCCCTGCAGATTGCTGCACCAGCGCCCCAGTTTCGACCGAACCAGTGAACGAAATATGATTCACACCTGGATGCGACGACAAAGCTGCCCCGGCTTCGGCGCCCAATCCCGTGACGACATTCAACGCGCCAGCGGGCAGTCCAGCCTCTAGCGCTAAGTGGGCAAAAGCCAACGCGGTCAAACACGCCTCTTCCGCCGGTTTCAGAACACAGGCATTTCCCATCGCCAAAGCCGCGCCGACGGACCGGCCAATTATCTGCATTGGATAATTCCACGGCACAATATGACCGGTAACCCCGTGCGGTTCGCGCAGCGTGTAAACGGTATACCCGTCCAAATAGGGTATAGTCTGCCCCATAACCTTATCCGCCGCACCGCCATAGAATTCGCAATAACGCGCTAAAGCGACGGCATCTGCCTTTGCTTGGGTTAACGGTTTCCCCACGTCCACTGCCTCCAGCTGCGCCAGCTCATCGACACGCTCGGAAACCAATCGGCTCAATCGCGACAAGATACGCCCCCGTTCAAACGCTGTCATTCTGCCCCAATCGCCGTCTCGGGCGGATTGGGCCGCGTTTACTGCGGCATCCACATCCCAAGTTTCACCTCGCGCGATACGACATATTTCGGACCCATCAGAAGGGTTCTTAAGCGCCAGGGTTTTGCCAGTCGCTGAGGAAAGCCATTCGCCACCGATCAAAACCAGACTTGGATCAAACCAAAGCGCTTGCGACATAAGGTGCTCCTGTTTCAGGCTCTAATAAGACGTTTTTGCCAATTTTATTTCAGGCAGACGCGGTGATGCCGCAATCAATTCTCGAGTATACGCGTGTTGCGGGTCTGAAAAAACATGTTCGGTTTTTCCTTGTTCGACGATCCGCCCTGCCCGCATGACCATCAACCGGTCTGTAATGGTTCGAACAACGCTCAAATCGTGGCTGATAAATAAATAGGTCAGATGATACTCCCGGCATAGTTTCGCCAGCAGATCGAGGATCTGCGCACGAACCGAAACATCAAGGGCCGACACAGCCTCGTCAAACAGGATCAGTTCGGGGCGGATTATCAAGGCCCGCGCAATTGCAATCCGCTGACGCTGCCCGCCTGAAAACTCGTGAATGTACTTTCCCGCGTCGTCAGGGTTAAGGCCAACAGCCGTCAACATTTCAGCAACGCGGTGATGCCTTTCAGCTTGGGTAGGAGGTGTTTCCAAGAGGTGGAGTGGTTCAGTAATCAGACGCCCGACGCGGTGACGGGGGTTAAAGCTGCCGAACGGATCCTGAAACACAACCTGTAACTTTCTTCGTACCTCAAGATTAGGCTTGTGGCCAGTGAAGACCGGCTGGCCATCCAACCGAATTTGACCGCTCTGGACATCTTCCAACCCTAAAATTGCCCTTGTTAGGGTCGATTTTCCGCAACCAGATTCACCAACCAGCCCCAGACGCTCACCACTGTTTAATGTAAAGCTGACTGAGTCGACCGCTCTGTGATGCTTTGGGTTTTCGAAAAGGCGGCCTCGCGGCAATCGATATTCACGCACGACATCAGTGACTTCCAGCAGAACCCGTGGCTTCGGTGTTTTTGGTAACTCGACCTGATGGCCGGATGCTTCAAACAACATACGAGTATATGGGTGCTTCATATTGCTCAGCAGGTGTTGCGTTTCCCCCTCTTCGACCACGATACCATTGCGCATTACAACAATCCTGTCGGCCAGATCCGCAACCACGGCCAGATCATGGGTGATCATCAACAGGCCCATGCCGTATTCTTTCACCAAACCCTTAAGCAACCCGAGAATCTGTGCTTGTGTCGTGACATCCAGTGCCGTCGTTGGCTCATCCGCAATTAGCAACTTGGGTCTTAGCGCAATGGCCATTGCGATGACAACGCGCTGGCGCTGACCGCCCGAAAGTTCATGCGGATAGCGAGATAACGGAAATCGATCAGGTGGCAGGCCTACCCGGATCAGAACGTCGCGGGTTTTCTCATACGCCTTGTCGGGAGACGTGGCCTTGTGGATCAAAATAGTCTCGGCCACTTGATCACCTATAGTCTTCACCGGGTTCAGGGCCGTCATCGGTTCTTGGAACACCATTCCAACTGCGGCCCCGCGTAGATTGCACATCTGGGGTTCGGACAGTCCCAATAAGTTCTGCCCGTTCAAGTCAACCTCACCCTTTTGAACGGATCCGCCTGGAAGAAGCTGCATAACCGCCAGAGCTGTCATGGATTTACCCGACCCGCTTTCCCCGGTCACAGCCACGATCTGTCCAGAATCTATGGACAGGTTAATTTGCTCGAGTATCGGGCGATCTTCGATTTCAACCGAGAGATTTGTTATTTGCAACAAGCTCATGCCCGCGCCACCCGGATACGAGGATCCAACCAATCCCTCAACCCGTCGCCCAATAAGTTCAACCCCAGTACGGTTACAATGATCGCAAGTCCGGGGATCAGAGCCAAATGCGGTGCAATTCCGACCATTGTCTGCGCATCGGCCAACATGCGGCCCCAGCTCGGCGTGGGTGGCTGCGCGCCAAGACCAACATAACTCAACCCAGCTTCCGCAAGAATTCCCAGAGAGAACTGGATGGTACCCTGAACGATCAACAAATTGGCAACGTTGGGCAGAATATGCTCAACTGAAATTCTGGCAGTTCCCTTGCCCGCAACGCGGGCCGCAAGGATGAACTCTCGCTCCCACAGCGATAACGCGGCACCGCGCGATATCCGGGCGAATACAGGAATGTTGAAAATGCCGATTGCGATGATCGCGTTAATTGCCCCAGCCCCAAAAACGGCAGTGATAAGGATTGCTATGACCAAAGAGGGGAAAGCAAAAACCAAATCGTTGCCACGCATGATTACTTCGTCAAGCCACGATCCTTTTCGCGCAGCGGCAGTCAGTCCAAGTGGCACGCCCAGCGCGATGCCGATTCCGACGGCTACTAGTGCCACGGCAATCGAAGTACGGGCACCGACCATAATCATCGAAAACATGTCGCGTCCGAAATGATCGGTCCCGAACCAATGCGCATTATCCGGAGGTGCGAGCTTGGACGGAATATCCAATGCGGCGTGATCATATGGTGTCCAAATGAACGAAACCAATGCCGCAAGAACTACCAAGGAGGACAACGCGGCCCCCAGGATTAGATTTCGACTCATGTCCTGCTCCTGAGCCGGGGATCAACTGCGGCATATGCCAGATCAACTAGAAAGTTCACTGTGATAACGGCAAAGACCAGTAACATCACAACAGATTCCACAACAATCAGGTCTCGGGCTGAAATCGCCTGAAACACCAGCCGCCCCAACCCTGGAAGATAAAAAACCTGCTCTATGATGATGGACCCGGCCAGCAGAAACGAAAATTGCAACCCGATAATAGTTAGCACCGGAATTAAAGCATTCCGAACACCGTGCCGCCACAAAGCCTGACGTCGAGACAGACCCTTGGCACGCGCGGTGCGCATATAATCTTCCCCCAGTATGTCCAATAGCGCGGATCGCATAACTCGGGCCAGAATCGCCGCCTGAGGTAAGGCAAGGGCGATAGCAGGAAGGGTCAAGGAATGCAGTCCGACCCAAAGCCCGCTCTCCCAACCAGCAAAACCGCCAGCGTTAAACCAAGGCAGATTAATCGCAAAAATCAAAACGAGCATCATTGCGAACCAGAAGTTGGGCACCGCGATGCCAAGTTGTGTCGCGCCCATCACAGCCAAATCCCCCGGCTTGCCGCGTCTTGCTGCCGCATAAATTCCGGCTGGAAAAGCTATCATTGTCGAAAGTGCTAGAGCGTAAAGCGCTAGCGGAAGTGATACCCACAACCGGTCAGCGATCATTTGCGAAACGGGAGTGCGATAGGTGTATGAGGTGCCAAAATCTCCGACCAGCATTCCCCCAATCCAATTCAAATACCGGTCGAATTTGGAAACATCTAACCCAAGTTCTGCCCGCAGCGCAGCAAGTGTGTCTTCTTGGGCGTTGACACCCAACATGAACGATGCCGGATCGCCCGGAGCAACTTCGATTACTGCAAAGATAACAACCGATGAAACCACAAGGCTGATTACCAGCGACATCAAACGTTTGAGAGTGTAGCGAAGCATGGTTTAGACGTTAGAGTCACATACTCCGCTGGTCCAGAACCTAAGGCACCAAAAGATATGCGAAAACCGCGTAGGCGATGATTGCAGCGTAGCCTAAAGGATAGATCCATTTGATCGCATAATTGTCCAGAACTCTGGCCGTCCCCTCTCGCCCAGACACCTTTAGTTTCCGCAGGGCTACATTGAACACAATCAACGCTCCGGTCATCAGAAACATGCATTGGAGGATAAAATCCAGAAAAGTCAGATAGCCCAGCCTGGGAAGATCGGCGGAAATCGCCCAATTAAAGGCTACAAACACCAAAAGATTACCTCCGGCGATCTCAATCCTGCGTCGATACTCATCCAGAAAAAACAGGGCCCAGCCGACCGTTATCAGAACCAGCATCGGCAAAAAGACACGAATTATGTAATAAGTAAGGTGACGACTTCCTTCGAATATCAGCGCGACCTGGTCACTGTCGCGACCCGACAGGCCAACAACCTTGGACGCTTCTAGCCTTGCGCCGCCCAATATCCACTCTTCTTCGCCCAACAAATCCCCCAGGCCGGAGAAGTCATCCAAGGGATAGTAGGACACGTAATCCGACGGGAAAATCGAAACCACGTCAAAGTGGAACTCCTGCGTGTCGAACGGATATTTCCGGAAATCAAAATGAGGGGCCTGCAAAGTTAGAGACGATTTTTCAACGTACACCACACGCCCGTCATATCGCAATGAAGCCGCCGCTTCGTGGATCCACTTATTTGACTGTTGATTGTGGATGACAAATGCAGGAAGCACTGCCCCGATTTCAGCAGCATGATCCGCCAATGCCCGCGGATTGAAAACCTTGATGTCCCGCCTCAGTTCTTCGCGATCAAACGCCAGCGCAGGGTCGATCCACTCGACACGCAAAACAACGACGGCACCGTAATTTTCGGCTTTTTGGTCCACATTTGTGATTTGATCGATCTTGATTCCAATACCGACTTCCAGTGGATTCTCTGGCGTTCCTGCCAAAGCATCCAACCGGTTATCAAGGATGTTCTGTGCGTTTGCCTGACCAACCGCCAGCGATATTAGCCAAACAGTAAAAAGGCATAGCGTTAGAAATCGTGGGAAATTCATGACCGATAGTTAACTGAAAGGTTTGTTGGGGCCGCACAAAGCGGCCCGTCTTTCTGTTATTCCGACCAACTGATTGCGGTCAGGTCTATGGCCGCCGTCGGAGCGTTTTCCCAAAGACCCTGAATTCCGGCCTTGGCCACACCCAACTTGGCCAACTGAAACAAGAAGCCGTTAACATAATCGTTTGAGATCAACCTCTGTGCTTCACCCATCAACTTTGTACGCTCATCGGGATCGGTAGTGGAGTTCAACGTGTCCATCAATGCCTGAAAATCGGTGCTGTCATATTGAAAGTAATAATCTGGCCGAGCGTAGATGCCGATATCCATCGGCTCTGTGTGGCTGACGATTGTCAGCCCAAAATCTTTTCCTTTGAATACCGATTCCAGCCATTGCGCCCATTCGACATTGATAATCTCGGCCTTGATACCGACATCCGCCAGCTGTGCCGCAATAATTTCCCCTCCTCGACGCGCATAAGACGGGGGTGGCAGGTGCAGGGTAGTCTCAAATCCGCCTTCAAAACCTGCTTCGGCCAACAGCGCCCGTGACTTTTCGGGGTCATATGCGGAAACTCCTGTCAAATCGACATAAGCTGGGTTGTGCGGCGCAAAATGCGTACCGATCGGGGTTCCATACCCAAACATCGCTCCGTCAATTATGGCCTGACGGTCTATAGCGTGCGCAAGCGCCTGGCGCACTCGGATATCGTCAAACGGCGGCTGTTTGTTGTTGGTGGACAAGATCGTTTCGCCCTCGGTCGAGCCAACGAGAACCTGAAACCTCGGATCAGCTTCGAACTGAGGCAGGTTTTCTGGCGCCGGGAAATTGTCGAATGCGTCAATATCCTCTGCCATCATCGCGGCGAAAGCAGCGGTTGGGTCCGAGATGAACTTGAAGGTTGCCGATTCCAAAGCTGGTTCTTCACCCCAGTAATTCGGGTTCCTCTTCAAAGTGATGCTGTCACCTTGCACCCAATTGTCGAAGGTAAACGCCCCGGTGCCCACCGGATTGGTCTTGATATTTTCAATACTCTCAGGCGCGACGATGACCGCATCCCCCCAGGCCAGATTGAACAAGAAGTTTCCATTTGGCTCTTTTAGGGTCATTTTTACGGTCAACGGGTCGACAACCTCGACGCTTTCTATTCCAGCAAACAAAGCTTTCTGGGCATTTGCACTGTCTTCAGCAGTGGCACGGTCAAGGCTGAATTTAA